>JANQEZ010000360.1 GCA_028278115.1 Clostridia bacterium | reverse complement strand
TCTTAAAAGTTTATAGAAATATAGATTATTGAAATAAAGACCTATCAAATTGAATCCTAACAGCTTATTAAATCATTATAAAAATTTAATATTATTTTATTTCCTCAAGCATTAGAATCTCTCAAAAACAACGAGTATTGTAATAAGGACATTCAATGGAGCATAAATATAAATTAAGTTCTATTATATAAAATCTATATAGATGTGTGATCGAGAAGTTTTACTGTGAGCTGTGAGCCGTTAGCTATTAGCCAAATAGGCTTTTTGTTTTTGGCTTACGAAATATTTCAAAAAAAGGTTAGGTTTCAGGGTCACACATCTATATGTACAGTTATAAGCCAAATGGAGTGAAAATATGAAATTAAAGAAAACGTTTATGTCAATTATTGTATTTTTAATATTATACTTCTCTTTGATCTACCTTTCCAAGCCAACAGGATATATATTGGACAAAAACTGGTCTTTATCATTCGATAATACAACTAAAGTGGCTGACCTTCCATACTATGATTTTCCAGAACAATCGGGATTAGCCTATCTTAGAACCTCCTTCCATATGCCTATTGGAGACACCCTTGTAATACCTAAAATAAGTTGTTATGCCTATAAGGCATATATTAACGATAACCTTATTTATCAGGTTGGCGATTTTAATAATCCTACTGCAAATATTTGGAACTATTCCCATGTGATAAATCTAGATAGGAGAATCTTAAAGGATAGAAACGAGCTTGTAATCGAGGCATATCTTTTAGATGACGTTGGCATGCATATACCTCCATATATTGATAAAAGAGAAAATGTTACTGGAAAAATCAGTGTTTTCAATTTCATCAACAATGATATACATTTGATAATGTTAGGCATAAGCATATCCATAAGCATAATTATGATAGCAATTTCAATGCCTAAAATATCCAATAAAAGTATGTATTTCTATCTGGGATTAAGCTCAATACTTGTAGCCTTATACTCCTTTGACTGTCTTTATAGAATTAGCTCAGGAGATGTTAGTACTTTTTTAACCATTAGGAAGATATTATTTTCTTCATGTTATTTGGCAGGGGCATTTCAAATACGTGGTATGGAAAAGTACACAGGGAAGACTTGGAAAATAAGAAATATTATATTATGCTGCATTGCTATGGCTGTTGTCATCCTTCTGCTTAGCAGAGATTTTATTGAACTTAGAAGTAGAATTAATGTATTAAATGTACTTATGGTTATTTCACCTATATATTCAATAGGATTAATATTCCATAAGAAAATATCACAGCTTTATTTTTCTACTACCTTTGTAACCTTAACCTTAGTTTATACGGTGCTGTCGGTAATATTTAAGGCACATACTCCCTACCTGTTGCCCTATGGAATTATAGTTTACTCCCTTGGATTAAATGTATCTTTAATTTTAGAGTTCACTAATATTTATCATGAAAAGGACGAAATATATTTAAAGTCTATAACAGACCATCTTACTAGTGCCTATAATAGAAATATCCTTGAAGAGGTACATATGGAGGCGAATGATATTCTTATATTAATTGATGTAGACAACTTAAAATATTATAATGATACATTTGGACATGGCAAGGGTGATGCTCTGCTAATTGAGATAGTAGATATTGTAAAAAATCACATAAGAAAGAGTGATTTTATTATACGTTTAGGTGGAGATGAGTTTCTGATTATTTTGAAATCAGCCCATGAGCAGGCGGCAGAAAAAATCATATCACGTATACGAAAGGAATTTAAGCTGAAAAACAGTAGTAACAAAGTTGATATATCCTTTGGTATATTAAGATATCAAGCAGATTTTGAAAAATCCTATAATCAAGTAGATAAGATTATGTACAAAATGAAAACAAATAAAAAGTATAACGAAGCTAAAATGGAATAAATATGATTAGAATTAAAGACTTGACATTTATATTAATATACTGGATAATAAATATCAAGATTCATAGAGAAGTAGGGTGATGATTATAGACACTAAGGAAAAAATACTTAATATAGCATTTAAAATCTTTGTAAATAAAGGTTATCAAGGAACCTCTCTCAATGGTATTGCAAAACAAGCTGGGCTAACTAAGGGCGGAATTTATCACTATTTTGAAAGCAAAGAAGCTCTATACTATCAGGTACTTGATAAATTCTTTGATTCTAAGTGTATACCCGATTGGCTAAAGGATATTGATTGTAATATAAAGGACATTATAAAAAAAGGCTTTGAATCCATTATGAAGGAAAAAATGCGTATACAGGAGCTGGTAGGCTCTGAGAGTGATGATGCAATTCTTCATTTCTATACCTTCTTATATGAAGCCACACGTAAGTATCCTATTTTTCAAAGGAAGATAGATAAATATGATGAAGAAAAGAGAAGAATTCTAGCTGCTGTATTTCAAAGTGCTGGAGAGAAGGGCGAAATACGTGGAGACTTGGACCCCGAGATGATGGCATTTGAATTGGATGCACTTGTGCAGCAGTTGCAATATCTAAGCTTTGTCAATCCAGGGGTTAAAGATGATAAGGAAAGATTTAATAAGCTATTTGACAACTATTGGTTAAGACTTAAACCATAAATTTTTTTAAAATTCACATACCGACTGGTAGGTATGTGAAAGAAAGAACTACTATGCTTCTCGGAAAAAATAGAGATAAAAGAAAGATGATTTTTGCCATAGCTCTACCTATTATGATACAAAATATAGTTATGAATTTACAGGTCATGATTGATAGAGCATTTCTGGGAAATCTTGATGCAAAGTACCTTGCATCCATTGGTAATTTAATGGTTCCATTTAATGCCTTGAATTTTTTCTTTTATTCTGCGGCAAGTGGACTTCTAATCTATATAGGAGGAATAATGATGACAAAAAAAGATTGGTTTAAAGATGTAGTTGTTTATCAGATATATACTAGGAGCTTTTATGACACAAATGGAGATGGCATTGGTGATATAAAGGGAGTAATTGAAAAGCTGGATTACATTAAAGATTTGGGGGCTGATGTCATTTGGCTCAGCCCCTTCTGTGAGTCTCCAAATGATGATAATGGTTATGATATATCGGATTATCAGGAGATTATGAAAGAATTTGGAACAATGGATGATATGGATTTACTAATTAATGAATGTCATAAGAGGGATATAAAGATAATGATGGATTTAGTAATGAACCATACCTCCGATGAACATAAATGGTTTATTGAATCCAAATCATCTAAGGATAATCCAAAGAGGGATTATTATATTTGGAGAGAAGGCAAAGACGGAAATCAGCCTAATAACTGGGAATCCTACTTTGAAGATTCAGCATGGACATTGGATGATGAAACTGGTGAGTACTATCTACATCATTTCTCTAAAAAACAGCCAGACCTTAACTGGGCAAATAAAGAGGTTAGAGAGGAGATGTACCGCATTGTTGAGTGGTGGATACAAAAAGGAATTGACGCACTACGACTAGATGCAATTCATCATATAGGAAAGCCCCAAGGATTACCAGATGCTTTAGGTGATGATGGGTGGATAAAGCTGAATTATCGCAATACCCATGAAACCCATGAATATCTTCAGGAGCTGTATCAAAGAGTTTTAAGCCGCTACAATGTAATGACTGTTGGAGAGACGGGAGGAACAACTCCAGAATCTGCCAGATTATATGTGGATTCAGACCGTAGAGAGCTGGATATGGCATTTCACTTTGAACATGTACATATGGAAAAATTGGATGCTGTCTCCCTTAGAAATTACTTTAAAAAGTGGTATGAATCCTTGAGTCAAAGGGGTTGGGACGCTACTTTCTATAGTAACCACGACCTAGCGAGGCATATTTCGTCATTAGGTGATGATAAAAATTACAGAGTAGAGTCAGCTAAAATGTTCGCCACCTTAATGCTGACCCTTTGGGGAACACCATATATATACCAAGGTGAAGAAATAGGTATGACAAATGTATGCTTTGAAAGCCTTGAAGACTATAAGGATTTAGCCGCTAAAAAGCAGTACAGACTAGCAATTGAAAAGGGAGCAGACCCAAAGGAAGAATGGGAAAAATACGTTGCAAAGAACAGAGATAATTCAAGAACCCCTATGCAGTGGAATAATGAGAAAAATAGCGGATTTACTATAGGTGAGCCTTGGATTAAAGTAAATCCCAATTATACTGACATAAACGTCGAAAATGAAAGCAAAGACAATAACTCAATCTTAAATTATTATAAGCAGCTGATATCCCTTAGAAAATCCCATAATGCCTTAAGGCGTGGGAGTTTTAAGCCCTATGGAAATGAACATAATGACATACTTGCTTTTATAAGGGAAGATGATAAAGAAAAGTTTATAGTTCTATTAAATGTTTCTGAAAATATAGTTGAGTATCCATTTGAGGAGAAGGATAATGACTGGGAATTTCTCATTGGAAATTATAAAATGAATTCTAAAGGCTTGTCTCAAAGTACTAAATTCAGCCCTTGGGAAGCGAGGATTTATGGGATAGAGAAGTAAGAAAAAAGAGGGGGTCAGGCTTTTATAATTTTATAATTATAACCCGAATTATAAAATTATAAAAGCCTGACCCCTTAAATATTTTTTACAAATTTAGAATTATGAATAAAATTATTGTAAAAAATAATTAAAAGAAGCAGAAAAAATAAAATTATTTAAGTATTGACAGGTTAAACATGATATACTAACTTTTATGAATGATTTACATAGGAGAAAGGATTAAGACTATGAAGACAAAAGAAATGAGATTTAAAGATTATCCCTTGTCTAACGAAATAAAAAGAGGTCTTAGTGACCTGGGCTTTAAAAAGCCATTAAAGGTTCAGTCCGTTGTTATTCCTAAAATATTGGAGGAAGAAAAGGATTTAATTGTAAAGTCCCAGACGGGAAGTGGGAAAACAGCTTCATTTGCTATACCCATCTGTGAAAAAATAGATGTTGAGCTGGAGGCTGCCCAAATGCTGGTGCTTACACCTACAAGGGAGCTTGCAGAGCAGATTAAGTATGACATAGAGGGTATTGGAAGACATAAGGGAATAAAGTGCAGTGCAGTATATGGTAAACAGCCCATAGAGATTCAGCGCAGGGAGCTTAAAAAGAATCCCCATGTCATAACGGCAACGCCTGGGAGAATGATGGATCATCTTAAAAGAAAAAATGTGAAGCTAGATAATCTAAAATACTTGGTTATAGATGAAGCAGACGAAATGCTTATAATGGGTTTTGGTGACCAGATAGATGCAATAGTGAACAAGCTTCCTGATAACAGGATAACACTGCTATTTTCAGCAACTATGCCAGAAAAGGTACAATTACTAAGTCAAAAATATATGAAAAGCCCTGAAAATATTGAGATTGAGTCAGAGGTAAATGTTTTAGATAAAATTGAACAAATTTACTATTCAGTAGAAGCCATAAAAAAAGTTGATTTTCTTAAAAAAATGCTTCAGAGAGAAAGACCTAGAAAGACTATTATATTTTGTAATACCCAAGAGCAGGTTGAAAGACTATTTGCCATCATGAAGAAATGGAGTCAATTTACTTGTCGAGTTCATGGAGGTATGCATCAGATTGCTAGAATGGATACCATGACTGCATTTAAAAAGGGACAATACAATACCTTGATAGCAACCGATGTTGCTGCCAGAGGAATTCATGTTGAAGGTATTACCCATGTTGTCAACTTCTTTGTTCCCTTCGATAATGAGAACTACATACATAGAATAGGTAGAACCGGAAGGGTTGATAGAAATGGTGTTGCCATTACCTTTGTCACTGAGCCAGAGGATAGTAGATTTTTAGAGCTTCAAGACTTCCTTGGATATAAGATTCCATGTAAGGGTGGACATGTACAAAGGAAAGTTGGTAAGAAGGATTTAAAAAAGGCAACAAAGAATACACGATATAAGCCTGGTAAAGCCAAGGGTGCTGTAATACAAATGAATGCTGGAAGAAGTAATAGTCGATTGACCAATAAAGATATTTTATCTACCCTCAGACGTATAGGAGGAGTCAATATAGCAGATATTGGCAGAATTGAAATTAAGGATAAGATAACTAATGTTGAAATCTTGGGGGGCAAGGAAAGAACAGTATTGAAAGCCCTGCAAAATGGCAAAATCAAAGGCAAATCCTATCGTGCTAAGATAAAAAAATAGCTTTTGAAGATATTGTATAAGTTTATTATAGATAACTAAATCAAATAATAAATTTACCTTGACATTATATTTAAGCGAATATATAATGTCTATAACAATATCCAAGTTCATAAAACTTAAAGACTTTGATGAGGAGGAGTACATAATTACCTAAAGTATAGAGAGGAGATGTTGGTGGAAATTCTCCATGAAGGGTTTATGGAAGGTAGCCTCTGAGTTGTGAACCGAAATCATTTGAGAGTAGACTTCACCGGAGTCCCACCGTTAATGGGGAAGTAGTATCGGATAAAGTTTTTTATCTCGTACTATATATTAAGAGTGTGTATTTACACAAATTTAGGTGGTACCGCGGAGATTATATCCCTTCGTCCTAGCAATAGGACGAAGGGATTTTTTAATTTCAAGAAAGCTAAGTAATAATAAATGCAATAAACAGATGGAGTTTAAAAAACATATACAGTTGAATACTATAGTAAAATTGTCTTACTATAAAAACTCATTAGAATGACCCCAATACTTGCAACTTGGAACTAAAAGCTTTCCAATATTTGCCGGCATTAAAATATAAACTTCTAGGCGCCTAGAAAAAATTAGGAGGTTTTAAAATGTTAGGTAAAAAGTATAAATTCACTGAAACAGAGAAAAGGCTTCAAGATTTTTGGGAGGAAAATAATATTTACTCCTTTCAAATGGATGACGACAGGGAAATCTATTCCATAGATACCCCGCCGCCTACCGTTAGCGGAAAGCTTCATATAGGTCATATTTTTTCCTATACTCAAGGGGAGATAATTGCTAGATACCATAGAATGCAAGGAAAGAAGGTTTTCTATCCCTTTGGCTTTGATGACAATGGATTGCCCACAGAAAGACTTGTGGAAAGAGAACTTGGAATTATTGCAAGGGATATGCCTAGAAGCGAGTTTATAGAAAAATGCTTAAAGACAACAGAAAAATATGAAAAAATGTTTAAACAGCTTTGGCAGTCCTTGGGATTCAGCGTTGATTGGAGCCTAGAGTATAAAACCATAAGTCCACTTTCCCAGAGGATTTCACAAAAATCCTTTATTAATCTGGTAAGGAAGGGAAAAGCCTATACCGAAGATAGTCCAGTACTTTGGTGTACCCACTGTCAGACATCAATAGCTCAAGCGGAGCTGGAGTCAAAGGATATGGATTCATCCTTTAACTGGATACCTTTTGATATTGAAGGCGAGACAGTATACATTGCAACCACCAGACCAGAGCTGCTTTATGGATGTGTAGCACTTTTTATTCACCCGAAGGATGATAGATATACAAAATACATTGGCAAAAGGGCTAGAGCTCCTTTATATGGCTTTGAAGTTCCAATAATAGGGGAGGAAGGAGTCCAGATAGATAAAGGAACTGGAATAGTAATGTGTTGTACCTTTGGAGATACAGTTGATTTAGAGTGGTATAAAAAGTATGACTTACCATATAAAAAGATTATTAACTCTGATGGAAAAATAGATGAGGATGTACCCTTCATAGGGGGATTAGATACAATTGCTGCTAGAAAAGAGATTGTTAGCATTTTAATAGAAAAAAACTTACTAAAGAAAAATGAAAGTATAGTTCATGCAGTATCAACCCATGAAAGATGTGGAAATGAAATAGAGATTATTCCATCTAGACAATGGTATATAGATATATTAAGCTCTAAGGAAGACTTTCTAAGGGCAGCCGATGAAATTAACTGGCATCCTGAATATATGAAAAATCGTTATATATCCTGGGTAGAGAATTTAAAATGGAATTGGTGTATTTCTAGGCAACGCTTCTTTGGAGTTCCATTCCCGGTTTGGTATTGTAAGAAGTGTGGAAAGCATATTTTAGCTAGGGAAGAGGATTTACCAATTAATCCTTTAGAAGATAGTCCTAAAGAAAAATGTAGCTGTTCAGGCGAGGAGTTTACACCTGAAACTGCTGTATTTGATACTTGGGCAACCTCATCGGTTACGCCCCTTATAAATGCTAGGTGGAAGGAAAGAGATGATATGTCTGAAAAACTCCTTCCCATGGGCATGAGAACCCAAGCCCATGAAATAATAAGGACCTGGGCATTTTATACAATAGCCAAGAGTATATATCATACGGGTAAAATTCCCTGGAAGGATATAATGGTGTGCGGATTTGTATTAGCAAAAAAAGGGGAAAAGATAAGTAAATCAAAGAAAAATTCTCGTCTTTCACCACCTGAGCTGATAAAGGAGTATTCAGCCGATGCAATTCGGTATTGGTCTGCTACAGCAAAGCTAGGAACCGACACAATGTTTTCAGAGGATGAATTAAAAAGCTCCAAGAGGTTTATGACAAAGCTGTGGAATGCCGCCAAGTTTACACTGATGCATTTAAAGGATTATGAGGGCAGCTTACCAGAATATATACTACCGGCGGATAGGTGGATACTAGAAAAATATAAAGATACCGTAAAAAGGGCAAGTGAAAACCTAAATAAGTACGAAATAGGAATGGCTAGACAGATTATAGACGATTTTTTCTGGAAGGATTATTGTGATAACTACTTGGAGCTTGTAAAGGATAGGCTATATAAACCAGAAATCTATGGGGAAAAGAATCGTATCTCAGCACAGTATGCTTTATATAAGGTATGTTTGGGAATTTTAAAGCTATATGCCATATATGTACCACATATTACAGAAGAAATTTATAGGTCGTATTTTGCTTGTTATGAAGATACCATATCACTCCATCAGCAAA
Source organism: Clostridia bacterium (assembly GCA_028278115.1). Taxonomy (GTDB): domain Bacteria; phylum Bacillota; class Clostridia; order Peptostreptococcales; family Caminicellaceae; genus JANQEZ01. The sequence continues at coordinate 132 of JANQEZ010000360.1, read as the reverse complement.
TATGGGAAAACATAGATGTGATAGATGAGAAAATTCTAAGCTTTGGAGAGACACTTAAAAATATACTAATGGAAGCAAGAAAATATAAGTCTGAGAGAAGTCTATCCCTAAAGGAAAACCTAAATAGAATTG
>JANQEZ010000308.1 GCA_028278115.1 Clostridia bacterium | reverse complement strand
TACACCTGTTCCCATATCGAACACAGAAGTTAAGCTCTTCAGCGCTGATGGTACTTGGTGGGAAGCTGCCTGGGAGAGTAGGTCGTTGCCAGTTTATATTAATTTCACGAATCCCTAATATTGATTAGGGCTTTTGTGTATTAAAAATAAATTAATATTTTGGAGAAGTACTCAAGTAGGCTGAAGAGGACGGTTTGCTAAACCGTTAGGTCGGGTTTACCGGCGCGCGGGTTCAAATCCCGCTTTCTCCGCCAGTAGAGAAAAGCATTTTGTTAAAATAAACGAAATGCTTTTTTTAATATTACTTATTAATGAAATTAATATATACATATTAAAATATCCGATGATTCTAGGGATTTCTAATGTGTATAAGTTAAAGCTTTCACTGGAAGCTATAAACAAATTATTACAGTTACCAATTCAATGGGATTGGGTATATATGAAAACATAATATAGATAAACGCTTTTAAACCTCAATTAAAAGCGTATATCCATATCGAATATTTTAAGAATGTTTTTGTTAAAACTTTCAAGAGTATTTTTAGTATTATTATTCTATAATATTATATATATATTTAATAAATGAAAATAGGAAATAGTGGTGATTAAATTATGATAATACCATCTAAAAAAACTATAGATATCGTAGTATTTTCCATAATAATTTTTGCTTTTCTAGCATTTTCAATTTTTGAGGTGACTACCAGTATACCATATAATGAAGTATTGCAAAGAGTGACTACACTTTTAGGTATCATATTCACCATATATGCTTTTTTTATAGGAATAGTTATATTTTTAGAAAATAATAATTCATCAAAAACCATTGCTTGGCTTCTCATATTATTTTTAGTGCCTTTAGCTGGATTTATATTCTATATTTTATTTGGACAAAATGTTAGAAAGAAAAAAACATTTGAAAAAAAGAAAAGCATAGACTTTGAATTTCTTTCGCAAACTGCTATAACCCAAGGGAAGATATTAGACGAGATAGGTTTATTTCGTAATGATGAAAGCATGGTAAAAAGCAGGTTGATAAAACTACTTTTAAAAAATTCAAATTCTGCATTTACAGTTAATAATGTGGTAGAGGTTTTAACTAATGGAGAACCTACTTACTCCTCAATCATAAGAGAGCTTGAAAGTGCAAAGAAGCATATACATATGGAGTATTTTATAATAAGGAATGATATCATTGGAAATAAGATTAAGGATATTCTTATAGATAAAGCAAAGGAAGGTGTAGAGATTAGATTTATTTATGATAGTGTTGGATGCTGGAAGCTTGGAAAAAAATATATTAATTCTCTGAAAGAATCAGGGGCTCAGGTATATCCATTTTATCCTGTTATTTTTCCTGTACTAAGCAGACAGCTAAACTATAGAAATCATAGAAAAATAATTGTTGTAGATGGAAAGGTTGGATTTTTAGGAGGTATTAATATTGGAGATGAATATCTAGGGAAAAATGCTAAACTAGGTTTTTGGAGGGATACCCATATAAAAATTGAAGGCGAAGCAGTATATAGTCTTCAAAATATTTTCTTAAAGGATTGGAACTTTGTATGCGACGAGTTGATTTTAGATAAAAAGTATTATCCTAAATTAAAATATTATGGAGAGCAATTGATACAAATAACATCAAGTGGTCCTGATTCCGATTGGGAGTCGATACTCCAGGCATATTTTACAATGATTTCTACAGCCGAGAGGAGAATATGGATTGCAACTCCATATCTAGTACCTGATGATAGTATATTGATGGCTCTAAAGACTGCTTCACTTAGTGGAATAGATGTCAGGGTAATCATACCTAATAAGCCCGATCATTATTTAGTATATTGGGCATCAAGGTCTTATATAGAAGAATTACTGGTGGCAGGAGTTAAGATATACACCTATCAGAAGGGTTTCATACATAGTAAATTATTATTAGTAGACGGAATAGGGGCATCTATAGGTACCGCAAATCTTGATATTAGAAGCTTTAGTATCAACTTTGAAGTCAATGCTTTCATATACGATAATGAGGTGGTTAAGCGATTAGAAGATGACTTTTTGATGGATATTAGTAATAGTAAAGAAATAAAACTAGAAGAACATATAAAGCGTAATATGTTTGACAAGTTTAGAGAAGCCTTAGGGAAGTTATTTTCACCATTGCTTTAATCTAAAAAGCTTGAAGGAGAGCAGTAGACTGTGTTAGAATAAAGAATGTAACTAAAGCTAGATTATGAAGACTTGGAGGCAAAAGAAAATGTATTTTATAATAATAATTTCCATAATAGTGTTGGACCAGTGGACAAAGTATTTAGCTGAGACTAATTTAAAGCCAATAACCACATATCCCATCATTGAAAATGTATTTCACCTTACATATAGAAGAAATACTGGAGCAGCCTTTAGTATTTTTAGAGACAGACAATCCTTTCTAATAATACTGACATCAATTGTAATAGTTATTTTGATAGTATATTTTATAAGTCTACTTAAAAATGAAAAACTAGTATTACTAAGGTTACCCCTAGCATTTATTATTGGAGGTGCCATTGGAAATCTAATTGATAGAATAAGGTTAAATTATGTAGTTGATTTCTTTGATTTCAATTTAATAAATTTTGCAGTTTTTAATATAGCAGATATTTTTATAGTTGTGGGCTCGATAATCTTTGGATATGTAGTTATTTTTAAGAACGTTGAGCTATAAATCTGAATTGGCTTTTTAGGTTTTAAAATAATCTATGATGCCGTGATAAAAAGGAAATGCAGTATAATTATTGCATTTCCTTTTTTCTAACAAAATAAACAACAAAAATTTATAAATTGTGGATTAAAAATCATTTAAAGCATATTTATCAACAAAACCTTTGCGATGAAATAAGTTCAAGAAAAACTTTGAAATTTATTCCTTTTGCATCCTTTGATATAAAACAGTTTTTTTCAATTTACATGAGTCGTGAAAATTTTTATTATTGCTGACAATATAGTTAATAAAACCACCTAATACTATCAAAAGTCCACCTGTTATGCTTAGTAGGTCTGGAAATTCACTCCATAGTATGATTCCAAGTATAGTTGAGAAAATAATATTTGTATATCCATAAATAGCTAATTTTGATGCTGGTGCAAATCTATATCCAGTAGTCATAGCAATCTGAGCAGCCGTTGCAGTGAGTCCTATTAAAATCAGTAAAGTGAATTCTCTAAGATCTGGAGTAACATACTGTCCTGCAAACATAAATGGAATTGACGAAACAGTGGAAAACATACAAAAGAAAAATACAATTGTATATGGTGATGAATAAAGTCTTAGCTGCCTTACAGAGGTATAACCAGCAGCAGCTAAAAAGGCAGAGCATAGACCAACTAAAGCGGGAATAATAGTGTAATTAAACTGTGGTTTAATTACAAAACCAGCTCCTAACAAAGCAAAAATCATTGCATACACTTGGTATCTATTAACCTTCTCCCTCAAAAAAGCTAAAGATAATAAAATTACGAAGAAGGGTGACATTCTATTTAATAAAACTGCATCTGAAAGCGGAAGCTTTGAAATTGCATAAAAATTTGCAGCCACACCTAATACGCCAAATAATGAACGCAGCGTCACAAGCTTGACGTTAGAACCAATAAAGCTCTCCTTATTTCTAATTAAAATTATACTTGTAATAAAAACCCCTACAATATTTCTGAAAAAGATTTTTTGTGCAATTGGGATATTCGGTATAGACTTTACAGCCCCTCCCATTATGGCAAAAAATAGAGAAGATAAAAGGAGACAGATTATGCCTTTAGTTTCCTGTTTCATAATAAAACACCTCATTTATAAACAAAAATTTTAGAATCAATATATTTTAGAATCACCTCAGATTATTCATAGAGAATTTAAAAAGTACAAATAGCTTTGAGTTTTATATGGATAATCTGGGTTTAATATACAGTATTGATTATATATCATAACAGTAAATAGTAAACCTTTATTAAGAAAATTTAAAAAGAACCGAAAAACTCGGTTCTCAGATTGCTGAAAAAATCAACAAGATGACAATATGCTAACAAAACTTATAATATGATTATCTAAAAGATATATTCGCCATCAGGATTTAACACTATTACTTCTATATCAGAAACCTTATCATTAAACTCTCTTGGAGAAGCTTCAATTATTGGGAAAGTATCATAATGTATAGGTATAACCTTCTTAGGCTTAATGAAGCCCAATGCTCTCACGGCATCATCAATATCCATAGTGAAATTTCCACCAATTGGCAAAATAGCTACATCAATATTCTCATCCTCCAGCAGCTTCATATCCATAGTAAGTCCAGTATCACCAGCATGATATATTTTTTTACCTTCTACTTCAATTACAAACCCACAAGGATTTCCGCCATATACCATTCCATCTGGAGTCTGTATACCGGAGCCATGAAGTGCAGGTGTCATTTTAACTCTGCCAAAATCAAAATTTGTCCTGCCGCCTATATGCATAGGATGGGTAGTAATGTCATTTGTACCTAAGAAAACAGATATTTCAAAATTAGTTATAACAATAGAATTGTTTTTCTTAGCTATCTGTATAGTATCACCTAGATGGTCGCCATGTCCGTGGGTCACGAAGATATGAGAGATATCCTTAAAGTCCTCTGGAAGTGCAGTAGCTTGAGGATTTCCATTGAGAAACGGATCTATCAGAGCCTTAAAGCTACCACTTTCAATATAAAATGCAGCATGTCCTAAATACTTAAGCTTCATAATGGTCAACTCCTTTGAATTTATTGTTTTTTATACTTAAAAACTGGATAAATAAAAGTCAACAGTGGAAGTAAATAGCATAAAAAAGAATAAGGAAAATATTTTAGCGCTGGGACATTTGTTATGGATGAAACTAATATAGCGTTAATATTCCAAGGTATTAGGGCAACTATAATAATTCCTGCATCACCAATAGTTCGTGCCAAGGTATTTCTTGAAACCGAAAAGGTATTATAGACCTTTTTCAGATACTGTCCAGGTATAATTGTTGTAAGAGCTTGGCTACAGGTTATACTGCATACCATGATGCAAAGTATGGCTGTTTTATGTATTAGATTCCTTTTGTTTTTTATGCTACTAGAAAATTTTTGTATTAGTGGATTTATCATATTAGTGCCTTCCAATATGCCATTGAGTCCCGTTGAAATACTAATAACCAAAAGCACATTTGTCATAGATATAAATCCTCCACCAGATATAATCTTTGCGACTTCTAGATTTTCCGGATAGTAGCCAAAAATGGCTATATTTAAAATAGTAACAGGTGAGGCCCCATCCCTAAATAAAAAAATAGCGATACTTGTTATGAGCCCTAAAATAATACTTTTAATTATTGAGGTCCGAAAAAAGACTGCGGAAATCAAAATAAGTAATGGTGGCATTAATGAAATAAATTCGATTTCAAAATTAGAAGATAAAAGCCCTTCAAAATATCTAATATCATCGAAATCAGAAGCCCTGCTTATAATATTATTTCCAATTAACCAGTATAATATAGTAGTTATAGAGAATATCGGCAACGTCGTCGCCATCATATGCTTTATATTGTCTATAACATTTGTTTCAGTAATTGCTGCTGCCAGATTGGCACTACTAGACATAGGAGATGTTCTATCACCTAAGTACGAACCAGAAACTATTGCACCAACCAAAGGAGCCATTGGGAGTTCAAGGCCCGTGGCTAAGCTTAAAAATACAGTACCGATTGTACCAATAGTACCTAAAGCAGTTCCAAGAACCATAGAAATAGCCGAGCTTGTAAGAAAAGCGGCCAAAATAATATTTGTATTGGATAAATATTTAAAACCATAAAAAATCATAGTTGGTATTGTCCCACTTGACATCCATATGCTAATAAGCATACCTATTAGAGACATCATAATGATAATTATTATTGCTCCTCTTATACCTTTTGCAACCATTCTAAAGGTTTCTTTAAATGAGCAGCCGGATTTGATGGAAATAGTATAAGCAGTTAAAAGTCCCGCTAAAAGACCATAATATAGGGGAATATTTAATATTAAAGTAATTATTATAGAAATAATTGTAACTGTAATTGTTAAGTAAGTATAAACCATATCAATTGTCTTTTTCATGTTATACCTCGAATCGAATCTAATATTTATCGTTTTAATTATAATATACTTTTAGATAAAAGACTATTAATTTATATTGCTGGAATCTCTATAAAAGAATTGGCATTCTGAATTGTTGACATAGTATAATAAATGTGATAGAATACCTTGAAATAAATAAATAATCCTTATAGTGCAAATTAGAGGATGCGGTTATAATGATTAATTCAGCTTAGATATAGGGAAATCTCATAGCTGAAGGAAAGGTATGACCGCCGAAGTGTGTTAACTTCCCTAGAATAACACATTGGGACTATACTGAATAAGTATAGTACTGCCTACGGTTGATTGCCCAATCTTCCGATGGAGTGCTGATCTGTGCGGGGTAAGAGGTATTTGATGATACAATCAGTCGTGGCTGCCTTTTGCTCTTGACTGTTTTTTTATTTCTTAAATTTATAAGTTATAAAGCTTTGGAGCATTATTTCAAGTAAAGTATAGGCAGGTGAAATACATGGCAATAGTGGTACAAAAATATGGGGGAACCTCTGTAGGAACCATTGATAAAATAAAAAATGTAGCTAAGAGGGTAGCTAAAAGAAAAAAAAGTGGAGACGAAATTGTGGTGGTCGTTTCAGCTATGGGCAAAACGACCGATATACTTATGGGAATGGCTGAGGAGATATCTCAGAATCCTGATAGAAGGGAATTAGATATGCTCATGTCAACAGGTGAGCAGGTGTCTATATCTTTATTATCAATAGCCTTGAAGGAATTGGGGTATGACTGCATATCCCTTACAGGACTTCAAGCAGGAATACAGACTGAGGGAAGTCATACCAAGGCTAGAATCACAGATATAGAAATTGAAAACGTAAGAAAGCATGTTACTGAAGAAAAAATCGTAGTTGTAGCAGGTTTTCAAGGGGTAGACGAAAAAGGAAATATAACAACCCTTGGAAGGGGCGGCTCCGATACAACTGCCGTAGCATTGGCTGCTAAGCTTAATTCAGTATGTGAAATATACACTGATGTTGATGGTATTTATACAGTTGATCCTAGACTGTTTTCAACAGCCAAGAAGCTAGACTATATTAGTTATGAAGAAATGGTAGAAATGGCAAGTCTAGGTGCAGATGTCATGGAAACCAGATCAATTGAGATTGCTCAAAGATTTAATGTTCCTATATACGTAGCACTTAGCACTGAAGAATGGCCAGGAACATATATAAAGGAGTTTGATGATTCTATGGAAAGCAAAGTTATTACTGGATTATCCGTCAGTGATGATGACATAATGATAACTATTAACCATGTTCCCTATGGGGCACGCAATATATCCAAGATTTTTCAGAGCTTAGCATTGAATGACATAAATGTAGATATGATTAGTCAAACAGCTCCATTTAATGGATATATAAATATCTCCTTTACGGCTCCCCAAAGGGATAAATTCTTAATTGACGGAGTATTAGAGGAAATAAAAGCTGATCTGGTAGGAATTGAAGTTGATGTTGAAGAAGATATAACTAAGCTTTCAGTTGTTGGAATAGGAATGAAAAGCCAATCAGGTGTTGCAGCAAATATGTTTAAAATATTTGCAGATAATGATATTGAGTTCAAACAAGTGACAACTTCAGAAATAAGAATATCTTATACTATAAATACCAATGATAAAGAGAAAGCCGTAGTTGCTGTAGCGAGGGAGTTTAATCTATAATAATATAAAAAATTGCAGAAAATTGCAAATGCAATTTTCTTTTTTTCTAATTTTTTGTAATTAAAATTTAATTATCAAAATAAATTAATATATGATAAAATAATATTTATGATATGGCTTTAAAATTATGTTGAAAAATGTCTACGGATACATAGAGAACTTTTGATTAAAGCAAGTGGTGCTCGTATAATATTCAAGTATAGAGTAATTTATATTGTGGAAGGTGAATTTTATGAAATCTTTT
>JANQEZ010000257.1 GCA_028278115.1 Clostridia bacterium | reverse complement strand
GTTTTTGTTATGAACCACCCTCTATTGCAGCATAAGCTAACCCTAATAAGAGACAAAAATACAGGCACAAAGGAATTTAAAGAGCTAGTTAAAGAGGTTTCAATGTTGATGGCATATGAAGTAACAAGAGAGCTTCCTTTAGAAGAAATTGAAATTGAAACTCCAGTCTGTAAAACTAAAGCTAAGGTTATTTCTGGAAGAAAATTAGCCATTGTTCCAATATTAAGAGCAGGTCTTGGAATGGTGGATGGATTCTTAAATCTGCTGCCAGCGGCTAAGGTAGGACACGTTGGATTATACAGAGATCCTGAAACATTAGAGCCGGTAGAATATTACTGCAAGCTTCCTACAGATGTCCACGAGAGAGAGCTAATAATAGTTGACCCAATGCTTGCTACAGGTGGTTCCGCTAAGGCTGCCATAAGATTCCTTAAGGAAAGAGGAGCTTCAAATATCAAACTCGTATGCCTAATAGCAGCACCAGAAGGAATAGAAGCAGTACAAAAAGAACATTCAGACGTAAATATATACGCAGCAGCAGTCGACGAAAAATTAAACGACCATGCATATATAGTGCCGGGGCTAGGAGATGCAGGAGATAGGCTGTTTGGAACAAAATAGATTAAGAAGTTGTAAGTTATAAGTTCCAAGTTCTAAGTTCCAAGTTGCAAGTATTATGGTCTTTCTTATAGGTTTTGAAGAAATATAGCTTGAAGGCTATATTTAAATGATAATAATTTATACTTAATAAATCCACACGTGAGTGTGGATTTCATCTTGTTGACAAAGTCAACAAGATGACAGGCTTCACCAAAATACGAAGTTCGAGGCGTGCTGAAAGTGAGAGGTCGCAGCGTATAAAGAAATACGCAAAAGTTCTCACCCTAAGCAACAACGAAGAAATTCGGTTTTCGGGGCAGTTTGAAATCCTCAACCTAAAAGCCAAGTGACAAGGGGACTGACCCGTCTGACACATAAGCTTTCCAGTGTGTCTGGGGGTCTGTCCCCTTGTCACAGACCCTAATCCGAAAAGTGAAAAGCCAGCCTAGAAGAATTACCCTAAACTTTTGCCATAAAAAGGTACAAAGACGCAAGTACTATTTAGAAATATTCTAGAGGAAATGTGAATAAAATGTAGAAGGTATTATATATAATTAATACTTTGCATGTGACAAGCGGGGTAAGACAAAGCTACATATTCATAAATGATATTATGAAAATACAATAAATGAATAATAGAAGCAAAGGAAAGAATTTAGAATATACAAAATTTTAAGAAGCCAGTGGAATTGCTACAAACTACAAACTTACAAAGGGTCTTTGTCCTTACCTAGAAGCCTTATTAGAAAGACCCTAATACTTGCAACTTGGAACTTAGAACTTGGAACTAAAGTGTGTCACCAGACGCCTTTGTTCAAGATTGGAGGAAAATACCATGCGCCCTGATTGGGATGATTATTTTATGGAGATGGCAGAGGTTGTAAAAACTAGATCTACTTGTTTAAGACGAAAAGTGGGTGCAGTTATAGTTAAGGATAAAAGAATATTAGCTACAGGATATAATGGTGCTCCAGCAAATACAGAGCATTGCTTAGATATAGGATGCTATAGGCAAAAACTAAATATTCCTTCAGGGGAAAGGGCAGAGCTTTGTAGAGGAACCCATTCAGAGCAAAATGCTATGCTCCAAGCTGCATATCATGGTGTAAGCATAAAGGATTCAGTACTGTATGTAACTCTTCAACCATGCGTACTATGTGCAAAGATGGCAATAAATGCAGGGATAAAAAAAATATACTTTAAAGGAAGCTATCCCGACAAGCTTTCCCTCAATATACTTAAAGAAGCAGATATAGAGCTTATAAAATACGAGGATTAAGGTTATGTTACAAATATAAAATAGTATTTACATTAAAAGGAATTTAGTATAGAATTATTTAATGAGACAGCTTGTATACTTTACAATTAAATAAGCTTAAACCTACATAATAAAACGCCATACAACTAAATTCCAAGGAGCTTAATGACCTTAAAGAATAACCAAAATATTCCATGTGGCACTACGCACCTCGCACCCAGAAAAGTGCCGCAGGCATCTTTGTTTACAGACCTAAGAAATTGGACTCAAAAGTGATATCAAGGAGTGTTATAAATATGACCGAGTTTTTATTGCCTATAGTAATTGGTGCTGTTATAAGCTTTTTATCAACTCCTATAGTAAAAAAATTAGCCTATAAAGTAGGGGCTATAGATATTCCAAAGGACGACAGAAGAGTACATAAAAATCCTATTCCGAGACTTGGGGGCTTAGCTATATTTTTAGGATTTACGATAAGTGTGTTGATTTTTTTAGATATTAATAGGGAAATTTTAGGAATGCTGCTGGGAGCTTGTCTTATAATATCAATGGGAATTATTGATGACATTAAGCCCCTTCCAGCTAAAGTTAAATTATTAGTACAAATAACAGCAGCACTTATACTTGTGAAATTTGGAATGAGAATTGAGTATGTAACAAACTTTTTTAGAACCGATGGAAGCAGTATTTTTGGGAGTAATACAATAGCATTCGG
>JANQEZ010000230.1 GCA_028278115.1 Clostridia bacterium | reverse complement strand
GTTTAATTTATACACATCAAAAATCCCCAGAATCATCGGATATTTTGATATGTACATTAATATAGTATATGTATAAATTAACATTTACTTCGGATTCTCCATAGGTGTGTGACCCTGAAACTTAACCTCTTTTTGAAATATTTCGTAAGCCAAAAATAAAATGCTTGATTTGGCTAATAGCTAACGGCTGACAGCTCACAGCAAAAGATTAAAAGTAAAACTTCTAAATCACATAAATCACACATTTATATATCTATATAGCTTATGAATTTAAGATACTTTAAAGATATTTTCTATTTATAGAAATAATATGTTTAGAGAACTAATAACTAAGCTACCGACAGCCCACAGCGAAGATTTTAGAAGTAAAGCTTTTTAAGGAATCTAACTTTATCATCTACAGTAGTTCTTAATAAAAAGACCCCTGAGAATGACCAAAGAAGGCAGCCCACACTTGGCACCTCGCACCTAAAATGCCTCTAGGCATTTTACAACTATGAAAAAAGTCACATACTAATGTTCATACTAAGGAAAAGAGATACATGCATAAGTATCTTTTTTTTTATACAATATTAATAAGCAAAGATAATAGTTTTTAAACTTAAAGCTATTTTTATAAAAACATACTAGAAAATAGCATTAGAAATCATTGACCTAGAATTTTTACTTTCACATTCTGGCTATGAGCCATTAGCTATCAGCCAAATACCAGTAGCAGCTTTGGCTGGGAAAGATATTCAAAGAAGTTAAATTTTCTAAGTCACACATCGGCAAAGGGAAGCCTATACAAGAAGAATGGAGGGATTTAAATGAAAAAAATATTATTAATAGCATTATCATTTGCATTGATAACTTCCTTAGCAGCATGTGCTGTAAACGATTTTGAAGCCTATATGACATCTCTAGATAAGACAACTAACATAGTAAGGGGTCAGCAATCGATGAATTTCGGCATGGACATTGATTTTGATACAACAGGATTAACAACGGATGAAATAAAGGAGCTTAATTACATTAAGAATTTCCACTCAGAATTCAACTTAACCTATGATGACGAGGTAAAGAAGATTATTGCAAGAAATTACCTCAACTTTGGAGGTTTAGGCTTCGATACAGTCCTATATGATGACGGTGAAAAGACCTTTATAAAAATGCCTGTAGTAGGCAAATATCTAGTCCTTGACGAAGACTTTTTACAAAGATATATAGATGATGCAAATAATGGCGAACAGTATATATCAAATAAATCCATTGAAGAAATACAGAAAAAATGGGTTGATGCCATCAATAGAGATGACGTATTTTCAGGAAAGGAAAGCATAATGTCTACTCCAGATGGCGATGTAAAGGTAACTGAGTATACCATAAAATTAACAGGTGAAGAATTTAAGAATATCATAAATGAATCAGCAAATATTTTAGCAAGTGATGAAATTCTTAGAAATACCATAGAGAGCTACATTGAGAAGAGAGCAGATGATAAAATAAATATTGAATACCATAAGATTTTAAAGAACTTTAAACAGGCAATGGAAGAGGGAGAGATTAAGGATTTAAAGTATATAGCATATATAGATATAGATGGGTATATAGTGAAGGAGAATATTGAATTTGAAATGAAGTTTAACAGTTCTGATGAAAATAAAATAAAAAGCTTTAAATATTTCCTTGAAACTAATCTATGGGCAATAGAAAAGGAGCAAGAATTTGATTTCCCAGAGCTTACAGAAGATAACACCCTTGATCCAAATGATGCAGAACAAGGAGTACCATTCATCTTTGAAAACATACTTAAGGACGAGGAATAGGAGGGATAAATATGACTTTTCTTAAAGTTAGAGAATTAAAAAAGCATTTTAAAGATGTAAAGGCAGTAAATGAAATAAACTTCGAGGTAAAAAAGGGCGAAATATTTGGACTCCTTGGACCAAATGGAGCAGGGAAATCCACAACAATATCTATGATATCAACCTTAGTACACCCCGATGGAGGAGATATTTTTTACAAGGGTGAAAGCATATTAAAAAATCCTAAGCCTTTACAGAAAAAACTGGGTGTAGTTCCCCAGGAGATAGCCCTATATCCTACCCTTACGGGATATGAAAACCTAAGATTTTGGGGAAATGTATATGGACTAAATGGCAGCCTATTGAAGCAAAGGATCGAAGAAGTATCTAAGATAATAGGAATTAAAGATAGATTAAAGCATCAGATAGAAAAATATTCCGGAGGGATGAAGAGAAGATTAAATATAGGTGCAGCACTACTCCACGAGCCAGAGCTTCTCATCATGGACGAACCCACTGTTGGTATAGATCCCCAGTCGAGAAACCATATCTTAGATACGGTACTTGAGCTAAATAAAAAGGGAATGACCATTATATATACCAGTCACTACATGGAGGAGGTTGAATACCTGTGTAGTAGAATAAGCATAATGGATCAAGGTCAAATAATAGCCTCGGGAAGCAAGGGAGAGCTTGTAGAAATAATAAAGGGAAATAAGCGAATCAATCTAAAATTTGATAATATATCAGATACATTACTAGGGAAAATAAAGGAAATAAGCTATATAAACAATGTAGAAATAATTAGTGATGAAGTGGCAATCACTACAAATAACGGAGAAGCTATATTTAAGGATATCATCAATAAGGTCAGTGAAACCGATAGTAGCATACTATCCATAGACGTTAAAAAACCTAATCTGGAAGAAGTATTCCTGCATCTAACCGGCAAAGCACTAAGGGATTAGGGAGGTGAGCTTAAATGAGAATAATTGATATATTGAGAAAAGACCTTAAAATAATTTTAAGCGATAAAAAATCTTTAGCTTCAATGATATTAATGCCAGTAATAATTTCATCCATACTAAGCTTTGCCTTGAGTGGAAGCTTTGGAGGTGGAGTTAGCGGTAACACTTCCCAATTCCAGATAGCCATAGTAAAGGAATATGATGACAATGAACAGGTGGATAAAATTCACAGGGGATTGACCAGCAGCCTAATAGCTGGAAGCTTTGACGATGAGCAAAGGTCTGAAATAGTAGAAAATGCCCTGGATTTAGACATAGAAGAAATATTCTTTGAACAATTCCTTGGTAATGAAGAACTTAAAAAAGTTGTAAGCTATAGAGTAGAAGATAGGGAAAGTGCAATGGAGCTCATAAGAAACAGGGACGTTGCAGCAGTCGTTATATTACCAGAAGATTTCATTTATGATATGACTATAAACTTAACAACACCCTTTAGAAATATTGTAGATATTCAGGTAATAGGTAATACGGATTATATCATAGGCTCTGAGGTTGCAGAAAGCATAATGTCAGGCTTTGCCGATATGACTTCATCAATGATAATCGGAAAAAATATCTTTATAGAAACCGCATTATCTAAGGGAGCTAACGAAAACGCCTTTGAGGATATTGATATAATAATTGACAACATTTCAGGGATTATGGATAATTCAGGAGCTAATGTTGACTATATACAGCTGGAAGGAAAAACTCCCGTCAACAGCTTCCAATACTACGCCGTAGCCATGACCACCATGTTCATACTCTATGCAGCAGGATATGGAAGCAGGACTCTTTTGGAAGAAAAGGATAATATAACATATCAAAGAATGATCATAGCAGGAACACCTCAGTGGAAGATAGCGTCGGGTAAGTTTTTCATGATGTTCATCTTTGCATTTTTACAAATACTTGTTATGGTAACCTATTCTAGTCTGGTTTTAAATGTAAACTGGGGAAATCTAATAAACGTTGTTATAGTAAGTCTATTTATAATATTCTCAGTGGCAGGCCTTGGAACCATGATTGCTGCAGCTACATTTAAAGCAGGAAACTATAAAATGGCATCGGTCTTTGATAATCTGATTATACAGATAATGGCACTAATAGGAGGAAGCTTCATTCCACTTGAAGTATTACCTAGATTTATACAAAACCTAAGCTTCCTATCCATTAATGGTATAGCATTAAAATCCTATCTAAGAATCATGATGGGTTATGACCTTGGATCAGTTGTTAGTTATATTTCAGCCCTGTTAGGACTTGGAATAGTGTTTATAGCCATAGCTATATTCATATTAAAGAGGAAGGAGGGGCTGCGTCATGCTTAGTATAATAAAGCTTAGGTTTTTAAGGCTTCGAGACGAGTATTTAATAATCGTTATTATGACAGCTATGGCATTGGGTCTTACAGCAATATTTGGTACATCAGGACTTTCAATATATAGGCCGACGGTTCTAATAATAAACGAAGATAGCAGCAGTTACTCTGAAATGTTTATAGAAGAAATGGAAAGAGATTCAACCTTCAAATTTGAAATGAGCGGCTATGATGAAGCGGCAGAGATTGTAGATGAAGGTAAAGCACTAACGGCAGTTTTAATAGACAGTGACTTCGGTGAAAGCATAGATAGGGGAGATACACCTAATATTGGAATACTTAAAGTAACCGATGATAGATATATCTTTACATTAGAAAGGCTAATATCCAGCATATCAAATAGAATGTTAACTAATGTAAGAATAGCAGAGATTACAGTAGGGTATTTGGAAAATTTTACCGATATAAATCGTGAAAAGACCCTCATGAGTATATATGATATAGCTGAAGAATCATGGAGGTATAGAAGACCAATCACAGTAAATAGAGAAATGATTAACGTGGACGGTAATGGAGGCTATGACCACCTAAAGCATACCATGGTAGGATTTTCAATCTTCTTCTCAACCTATACCCTTGTATTCAGCATAGGAACCATCCTCAGCGACAGACAATACAATACATGGCAAAGGATATTAATATCACCCGTATCAAAGGCTTCCCTATTGGGAGGAAGCATGATAGCTTCATATATAATAGGGGTATTCCAGGTAGGTATCCTCATATTAGGCGGAAGATATCTATTTAACGTAGACTGGGGCTCCAGTATATTAGGAGTCATACTGATAGCAGCAGCCTTCGTGTTTACAATGACCTGCTTTGGACTACTCCTCTCTAGCATTGTAAAAACATACTCTCAGCTAGCCACAGTAACGCCAATAGTACTAATCAGTACAGCAATGCTTGGAGGATGCCTATGGCCCCTTGAAATAATAAACTCAAGAGTACTGCTTACCTTAGCAAACCTTACTCCCCATAAATGGGCAGTAGAAGGAATAAAAGATATAGCCATGTATGGCTCCGGCTTTGAAGCCGCAATAACACCAACCTTGGTATTAGCTGGAATGGGAATACTATTCTTCGGAATAGGAATTAAGATGCTTAGATTTGAGTAAGTAAAAAATTCTAAGTGGTAAGCTCAAATACTGTGAGTAGAACTTAGGTTTTAAAAGGAATAAGCATTGAAAATACTCCAATAAAAAATACACCAGTGTGATATGATGCTTCCAAAGTAGACAATGTAATTAATTAAATTGGGAAAGATTTTTAAATCACAAAAAATGGCATAGTAGGATGACTCCGTGGAATTTAACAATTACAAATGCACTTCATAGAAGATAGTGAGATTATTTATTCAGTAGAGGAGGTTTAGAAAATGCCTAGCTTTAATAATCTTAAAGATGTTGTAAAAGAATTTGTGAAAGAAAGAAATTGGGAGAAGTTTCATAGTCCTAAAAACTTATCAATGTCCATTGCGATTGAATCTGCTGAACTAATGGAGCTTTTTCAATGGAAGAGCATTGAAGAACCAGTAAATGGATTATCTCATGAAGATATGGAAAATATTAAAGATGAGGTTGCGGATATAATTATATATTGCTTGTCTTTATGCAATCAGCTTGATATAGATGTTGAGGAAGCCATATTGAAGAAAATGGAAAAGAATAAAAAGAAATATCCTAAACCCAATAAATAATATTAATAAAAAAACCTCCAATGGATATAAGTCTGTTGGGGGTATATTTTTATCCGAAAGAAGTCAAAAGGGGATGGGGTTATTGACAACAAAAAAGGTCAAAAGGGGACGGGGTTATTGACAACAAAAATATTGAAGATAATATAGTTTTAGCAGAGGTAGAAGAAATGGTAAGAAAAGTGAGAAGAAAAAGCCAAAGAGGAATAAATAGAGAGTATATTTGAAGAAGATAATAAAGGATTCATAGAAGCAATAGGGAAGTATTAGAATAGGAAAATGTAAAAAAAGTATAATGCCAGCAACCCTGTACCCTTAACACGCATTAATGTATAATTTTTGTACTTTAAATTTTATAATAACTTCAATTAAGTAAGCCATCACCATATATGCACAGCATAAACTTGACCTGTACCCGATTTGCTGGACACAAAGATAGTTTGGTAAAATAGAAACTAGGAAAGGAAGTGTTCAGCAATGGGATCAAAGAGGAAATTTAATAT
>JANQEZ010000199.1 GCA_028278115.1 Clostridia bacterium | reverse complement strand
ACTTAATACTTCCAAACATCTATTCTCATCTCCATCTGATGTATTCATCCCAAGTGTCTATATCTTTTCCTAAAGTATCATTAGAAAATTTCACTATTTTTACTTCCCCATGCCTTTTTCTAATAATGCTCCTTCCTCCCATATCACCATGTATATTTAGTAGCTCATCCTTTAGCCTTGAGGAAAAAATTACTGGATTTCCTTTTTTCCCGTTATATTCTGGCATGACTATTTGATTTCTTTCAGCTTTAAATGCTCCTATAAGTTTATTTATGGTATATGTATCTAGAAAGGGCTGGTCGGCAACAAAAAACATATATGCCTCTGTATCTATTGGAGAATGCTCTATACCTAACCTTATAGATTGACTCTGCCCTAAATATGCTTTATCATTATAAACGGTTTTTACACCATTTTTCATTCCAATTTTCTTAATTACATCTTCTCTATAGACTAATATTACACTATCTACATCGGATTCTTTTATGGTTTTTATAACCCTCTCAATAATGGAAATCCCCTTAAGCTCAAGTAGTAATTTATTTCCCTTCATCCTACTTGAAAAACCCGAGGCCATAATTATTCCTGTAATCAATGTGCTTCACTCCATCTAATAAAAAAGCCTATAAAGCCAATTTGTCAGCTCTTAGTGCCTTTAATTATTTCTTATCTATCTGATTTATATGAAAAAAGTACTTTTTCCTGAATAATATTTGATGCAATTACTGCATTAACCTTAAGCTTATTCATTTCAATTAGCTCTATTATTTTTATTGCCTTCTCTACTCTGGTTTTGTTGTCTACCTTATTAAGCAGTACATATTTCTTAGATTTTAGCGGAATACCTTTAAATAATCCTCTCGTATTTTTAATCAAGGTATATATTTTTTCGTCATCTATTATATCCCCTTCTTTACTGCCTGTTACCTCACAAAAGACCTCTGGTCTGTGGACATTTTTCTCGTTAATTTCTTTTCCTATTGAATCCATTCCAATTAGTCCTATTGTTTTATCTGTATTCTCTGGAACTACAGGTTCATGGTCAGAGGGAGCTTTTATTGATTTTCTCTTTGAACCATCGGCTTCAACTAAAATAAAATCGAATATTTTTTTATTATGGATTTTTTCAATAATATCCTTCCTTAATCCCAGTAGTTTATTTTCATCTGAGACTTTTCTTCCGGCAATTGTAATAGAGCCATCCTCTATGTCTTTAAACTTTTTTATAATTTCCTCTGAATTTTCAATAATAATTCTATCGTAAGTATCCTTAGGTGGATTATATATTGCTGTAGATGTAGTAACTAAAACTTTTTTATTTGATTCCTTTAAAATCTCTGCCAATATAAACATCGTTGTAGTTTTGCCTCCAGCCCCCACAAAACATATGAGCTCTTTTGATTCAATATCTACATTAAATAATTCATAAAGTTTCATATTTTATCACCTATTTGCCAAAGGGGCATACTGGATATCTACAAACTTCACAGCCCAGGCATAGGCCTCCGTGGGCTAGATTTGTAATATCCTTTCTAGTCAGGACTTCACCGGCTAAAATTCTTGGTAGCACTAAATCAAGTATTGTTACTTTAAAGTACATTCCACAAGCAGGTATGCCTAGTATAGGGATTTGACACCTATAAGCCAACATAAACATTGCTCCAGGTAAAACTGGAGAACCGTAGGTTATAACTTCATCTGCAATACTCTCTATGGCACTTGGAGTAACATCGTCGGCGTCCACAGACATACCTCCGGTTGTCAAAATGATATCTGCTCCATTACTAATCAGACCCTTAATAGCCTCTACTATTTCTCTCTTATCATCAGGTGCATATTTAAATTCTATTAGAAGTGAGCCATAGTCAATGATTTTATCCTTGAGTACTGGTCCAAATTTATCCTCAGTTCTGCCTTCAAAGACCTCTGAGCCTGTGACAACAATACCAAATTTTTTAGATTTTATTTCTTTTATATTCAATACCGCTCCTAAGCATTTACATATTTTCTCCACTTCTTCAATCTTTTCAATTTCTGTAACAAGGGGGATAATCCTTGTTCCTGCAACTGTTTGATTCTT
>JANQEZ010000108.1 GCA_028278115.1 Clostridia bacterium | reverse complement strand
CCTTACACTGTTCAGTTTTCAATGTCCAAAGCTAAAACTCTCGTTTCAGCGACAAGATTTATTATAGCAAATCTTTTTTGTCTTGTCAATATCTTTTTTTATGTTTTTAAAATTGTTTTGAAGATGATAATCTTTATTAGCGGTAGTGACTAGTCTATCACATAAAACTTCCTATGTCAAGCCATAGTTTAATCAAATTCAAATCTTTCTTTAGCCATAATTATTATCTAACAGTTATTATATTTTTATTCATAATTATAAATAAACAGCATTAAGATTTAAAATATATTTCAAAGAAGACAATCAAAGCTTCTAGATTTTTTCTTTGAAATATATTTGACCTTGAAGTTGTTTCTCTATTATAGGGGAACCAACTTTAAAATAAAAGAAATTATATTGCTGAGAAGGGGATTATGATATTTTATTTCCGCTTATGCAATGAACCTGTTTTTTATATATCTTAAAGGTGAAAACAGATTCACTGAAATCACTAAAATAAAATATCATAATCCTTTTGCTTTTATTTCACTCTATTGTTGGTTACCTATATGGATATACGCTTTTATAATTTAATATTTTCAGAGAAAAAGTGCAGACCCCTTCATTAGATCATCTTTTATTTGCTTGGTATCTTTACTTTACCTCTGATTTCTTCTAAAGCTTTATATCCTTTGCTTTCTAAGTGGTTTTCTATTCCCTTTAAAATTTCTGCTGCAACTCCTGGGTTTATTAGGTTACCAGTTCCTATGGCTATTGCACTGGCACCAGCTAAAAGAAACTCTATGGAATCTTTATAATCCATAATCCCTCCCATACCAATGACAGGAATTGAAACGGTATTGAATACTTCATATACCATTCTTACAGCTACGGGTTTAATAGCCGGTCCTGAAAGTCCACCCATGCCCCTGGCAAGTATAGTTGTTTCTCTATCTATATCTATAGCCATGCCTATCAAGGTATTAATAAGAGAAATACAATCACTGCCAGCTTTTTCAGCAGCTTCTGCAACATCCTTTATATCAGTAACATTTGGACTAAGCTTTACTATTAGATGTTTGTCAGCATATTCTCTAACTTTTTTTGTCACCTTATATACCATTTCAGGGTCACGACCAAAGGATACTCCGCCTTCCTTTACATTGGGACATGAAATATTAAGCTCTAATGAATCTACAGAAGTGCTTGAAAGGATATGAGCAATTTCACAATATTCTTCTATTGTATTTCCATTTATATTGGCTATTACTTTTGTATCATACCTCTTTAAAAAAGGAAGTTCATTTTTTATAAAGTATTCAACTCCTGGATTTTGAAGTCCTACACTATTTAACATCCCCATTGGTGTTTCTGCTACCCTTGGAACAGGATTTCCCTTTCTTTCCTTTAGCGTCAGACCCTTTACCATTATCCCTCCTAAGTTATTTAAGTCAAGATAATCTTCAAATTCCCTCCCAAAGCCAAAGGTTCCCGATGCCACGGTTATGGGATTTTTTAGCTTTAATCCATTTAAGTCAACATTTAAATCTACTCTACTCATCGAATATCACCTCATCCCCATAAAAAACAGGTCCTTCTTTACATGTTCTCACATAATTCCAGTCGTTGCCTTTTTTGGCTTTACATGTACATACTAGGCATGCTCCTATACCACATGCCATTCTTTCCTCCAGAAGCAATTGAATAGCGGTATTATTTTCTCTGCATATATTATTTACGCTTTTAAGCATTGGCTCCGGCCCACATGTGAAAACTGTAGAATATTGATTTTCCTCTAATTCCTTCTTAAGGGGCTCTGTTACATAGCCTAAATAATCATAGCCTTCTTTTTCTGATACAACTATTATATCTTCTATATAGTTTTTAAACTCGTCCACTATAAAGGGTTCATCTTTATATCCCAGTATACACTTAATTTCCAGCTTCATCTTGGACAGTTCCTTAGTCAGCTCAAGTAGTGGTGCTACACCGATACCTCCACCTACAATAAGTACTTTGCCTTCATCTATATCTATGTTAAAGGTATTTCCAAGGGGTCCAAGTATATCTAGATACTCTCCTTCTCTCTTATTGCATAAAAGCTTTGTTCCTTCACCAATTTTATTCACATAAATTGTCATGCTTTCATCATCTGCAAGCCCTATGCTTATAGGTCTTCTAAGCAGAGGAAATGTTCCTTCCCCACACTTAATATTAATAAATTGTCCAGCCTTTATCTTAAAATCTCTACTTGGATTTTTTATTTTTATTTTATGAATGTTATGTGCTACTACTTTATTCTCCAGTATTTTGCAAAGTATTTTTCCATTCAAAGCTCTAACCTCCTTACCAGTATCTTTTACCATTCTTTTCTAGAGTAGTATTTATATCATCCCTCATTTTTATAGCAGCTTCCCTGGCAGCTGCATCATAATCTTTTTCAGACCACTTTTCATCTTTATAGGCAAATAGAATTCCTCTAGAGGAATTAATTATGGCTCCCAGCCCCTCTTCATTAAAGCTATGAACTACATCATCAGCAGTACCGCCTTGGGCACCGTAACCTGGAACAAGGAAATAGGAACTTGGCATCAAGCTTCTAATCTTTTTTGTTTCTGCTGGATAGGTTGCACCAACTACTGCTCCTATAGATGAATAGCCATATTCTCCAATATATTTTTTGCTTAAATTCTCTACCATTTCTGCAACCTTCTCATATATTTTCTTTCCCTCCACAACTAGGTCTTGAAGCTGGCTTGAAGAAGGGTTAGATGTCTTAACTAAAACAAACATTCCTTTACTATATTCCTTAATATCTCCTAGAAATTCCTTTAAGCAATCTTCTCCTAGATATGGATTTACAGTTATGGAATCTGAAAAAAAGGCTCCTAGTTTTTCTCCTTCAACTTTAGTTTTCCCTAAGTGTGCAGTAGAATAAGCCTTAGATGTGGAGCCAATGTCGCCTCTCTTAATATCTCCTATTATCAACAGCCCTTTTTCAGATGCATATCTACAGCTTTCATTATAGGCTATTAATCCCTCTATACCATATTGCTCATAAAATGCTATTTGTGGTTTTACTGCCGGCACTACGTCATAAACACTATCTATAATTCCCTTGTTAAATTCTAATATTGACTGTGCTGCTGCTTTAAATGACTTTCCATATTTTTTAAAATATTTGTTCTTTATGGTACTTGGTATGAGCTCAAGTCTTGGGTCAAGCCCCACTACAATTGGACTCCTTTTATCTTTTATTTCCTCTATCAGCCTATTTACGAACATATTATATTACCCCTTTCATACACTATTTTTCCACCTAATATGGTATAGGCTACCTTGCCCTTTACTTTATCTCCATTAAAGGGTGTGTTTTTCCCCTTTGAGTAGAATTTATTTGAATCTATGGTATATTCTTTGTTCAAATCTACTATGGTTATATCCGCTTCTTTACCGGGTTTCAGTATGCCTTTATCTATTCCGATTATCTCGGCTGGTCTTGTGCTTAGCATTTCAATTAACTTGATAAGTGGAAGTCGTTTCTTTAAAACAAGATGGGTATAGCTTAAGGAAAATGCGGTTTCCAACCCTGTTATTCCAAATGCCGCCTTATTAAAATCTACCTTTTTACTATCTTCATCATGGGGAGCGTGGTCAGTAGCAATAATGTCGATTGTGCCATCCCGTAATCCTTCAACTACAGCGTCAACATCTTCTTGGCTTCTTATTGGAGGGTTAACCTTAGCATAGGTGTTATGGTGTGTGACTATATCATCGGTAAGTATAAAGTGGTGTGGTGCAGCCTCGGAGGTAACATCTACACCTCTATGTTTTGCACCTCTTATAAGCTCTACTGCTTCCTTCGTGCTTACATGGGCTATATGGAGCTTGGTTTTTAGCTTTTCAGATAGTTCTATATCTCTTTTTACTATTAGATATTCTGCTGCAGCCGGTATTCCCTTGATTTTAGTTCTTTCTGATGCTTTTCCTTCATTTATGCTTCCATCCTTAGAAAGGTTATGATCTTCGCAGTGGGAAATTAAAGGTATATTAAATTTCCTTGCTTTTTTAAATGCCTGTATCATTATTTCTTCCTTCATAGGAGTTTTCCCATCGTCGGAGATAGCTACTATTCCAGCTTCATGCATATTTTCTATTTCAGAAAGCTCCATACCGTGAAGGTCTTTAGTTATACTTCCTATTACCAGTACATTAGACTTACCTACTTCCTTAGCCCTATTCTTAATGAGCTCTACTGTTTTCTTTGAATGAATGGTTGGATTTGTATTTGGCATACATGCCACAGTAGTAAATCCCCCTGCTGCTGCACTTTTTGTTCCTGTTTCTATTGTTTCCTTATGTTCAAACCCTGGCTCTCTTAGGTGTACATGTATATCTATAAATCCCGGAGCTACCACCATACCTGTTGCATCAATCACTTTTCTGTTCTCTACACTGATATCCTTTCCAATAGCTATTATGTTATTATCTTTAATAAGGATATCTAAATTTTCATTTGTTTCTGATTTAGGATCAATAACTCTACCGCCTTTAATTAATAATTCCATTTCTTCACCTCCGAGTTTTGGCGTCTATGGACGCCTTTAAGTTTCAAGTTTTTAAGTCATTCTTATTGGTCGTACAATCTAAACTTACTTATCTTTTATGGACATACAAAAAACCTTTCGCCTCGAAGGCGGAAGGTTTAACTTTTCGTGGATAGGCATACTTAACCTGTATAGAATGCATTTGTCGAAACTTAATTTATACATAAATATAATTAGGTATGTATAGATTGATAGCTTTGCTTCGACATCTATACTGCTATCTTCTACCTTGCCGGCCTCTCTGGACCAATTTAAAGGTTCTCTTATATTTTTCAATTTTTTCAATACTAACATATATAAAATAGTATGTCAATCTACAAGCTAAATTATTTGAAAAAATTGTATAATCTAAAACAATTTATTCTATTGACATAGATTTTTTAGTATGTTACCATAAGTACGACAATCAAATACTAGTACCTTTAAATTAGCCCCGTGAGGTTAAAAAGGATGATAAGTTACATAGTTGGGATTATGCTGGCTTTAATGCTGCATAAAGTAACGCTATCTGGCTCAGATTATACAACCTTTTTTACCTTTAGGGTAAGAGAGGTTTTTTTAGTACCTTTAATTTGATCCAGTGAGGTCAACAAGGAGGAATGGATGATGATAGAAAGAAATATTAAACATTTAATCAGTCTTACAGATTACTCAAATGAGGAAATATTAGAATTAGTTAAGCTTGGAGAAAAAATATATAATTCTCCAAGGGACTATGCCGATACCTGCAAAGGTCAAATCATGGCTACATTATTTTTCGAGCCGAGTACCAGGACAAAATTTAGCTTTGAATCTGCAATGCTAAGACTTGGTGGAAATATACTGGGCTTTAGCGACGCAAATACCAGCTCTGTAAAAAAGGGAGAAAGTGTAGCCGACACCATAAGATGTATCTCTTACTACGCAGATATAGCAGTTATGCGGCATCCCAAGGAAGGAACTCCAAAGCTGGCTTCAATCTATTCGGAAATGCCTATAATCAACGCCGGGGACGGAGGCCATCTTCACCCAACACAAACCCTTACCGACCTTCTTACGATTCATCGTTATAAGGGCGGCCTTGAAAATCATGTTGTGGGACTATGTGGTGATTTGAAGTATGGAAGAACTGTCCACTCCCTCATTAAAACCCTTGCTAGATTTAATACTAAAAAATTCGTACTAATATCGCCAGAGGAGCTAACACTGCCTAGCTCTCTAAAACGCTACCTAAAAGATAGTTATGATGTTGAAATTGAAGAAGTGAGATATATAGAAGATGTAGTAGATCAGCTTGATATCTTATATATGACTAGAATTCAAAAGGAGCGTTTCTTCAATGAGGAGGACTATTTGAAGCTTAGAAACTCATACATCTTAAATAAGGAAAAAATCAAAGAAGGTAAAGGTGATATGATAATAATGCATCCACTACCAAGGGTTAATGAAATCTCCTATGAGGTAGATTCCGATGAGAGAGCAGTATACTTTGAACAGGCAAAAATGGGTGTTTATGTGAGAATGGCACTTATCATGAAGCTTTTGGAGGTGGAATAAATGTTGGAAGTAAAGCAAATAGATAATGGTATCGTAATTGATCATATTAAATCTGGAAATGGACTAAAAATCTTCAATAAGCTTGAGCTCTTTAAGGCTAACAGCCCAGTTGTTTTACTAATTAATGTCGAGAGTAAGCAGCTCGGGAAAAAGGATATAATCAAAATAGAAAACACCTTTGATATAGATTTAAACCTATTGGGCTTAATAGATGAAAATATATCAATAAATTTCATAAAGGATGGAAAAGTTATTGATAAGAAGAAGGTTCTTATGCCGGAGAAGGTTTCTGGACTTATAACATGTAAGAATCCACGCTGCATAACGAATTCAGATGATTATGTAAAGCCAACATTCGATCTAATCTCTAGAGAAAAGCTTGAATACAGATGTAATTTCTGTGATGAAATAACAAGGTATAAAATATAACTGGGTTTTAATAAGGAAGTCCTATTACGGGCTTCCAATTTACTGTAAGAAGCTAATATACAAATTTAGGAAAATGTCTTTATATAATTTATAGACTATAGGAATTTTGCATGGCATATTTGATTCGATATTATGCTAGATATTTTTTCAAGAATTCAATTGTGATTTCCTAGATATACAAATGAAAGGGGTATACAAAATGGCTGTTAAGGATAATGTATTATCACAGAAAGACATAGATATGAATCTTAACCAAATCTCTTTACAAAAGAAAGTCATATTGGGTATTCAGCACACATTTACAATGTTTGGAGCGACGGTACTGGTTCCAATCATAACTGGCTTTGATATCTCGGTGACACTTTTTATGGCAGGTATAGGCACTCTTTTATTTCATCTAATTACTAAGGGAAAGGTTCCTGCTTTTCTAGGCTCATCCTTCGCATTCATTGCTCCAGTTTTGGCAGTAGCTGAAAAAGCAAATTTGCAGTACGCTCAAGGTGGATTAGTTGTTGCGGGTTTAATATATCTTATAATGGCAGGTCTTATTACTATCTTTGGTGCTGAAAAAGTTATTAGCTTCTTTCCCCCTATAGTTACTGGTCCAATTATAATGGTAATAGGGCTTAAGCTTGCACCAGTGGCAATAGATATGGCTTCGGGAAATTGGATGCTGGCAATAGTTAGCTTTGGTATAGTTACGGCTGTCAGCGTATACGGAAGAGGCTTCCTAAAGGTTTTACCTATTCTCATAGGTCTTACGGGAGGATATATCGCCGCTCTTTTAACTGGAAATGTTGATTTTACAGCAATCACAGAGGCTAATTGGATTGGTGTTCCAGCATTTACTACTGCAAAATTCAGCTTTGAAACTGTTATGATGATAGCACCGGTGGCAATTGCAACTATGATAGAACACGTAGGAGATGTTTTGGCAATCGGCACAACCGTTGATAAGGATTATATTAATGATCCGGGCCTCAATAGAACTTTAATGGGTGATGGAATTGCAACTTCAATATCGGCAATGTTCGGTGGACCTGCAAACACTACTTACTCTGAAAATACTGGTGTTTTAGCTCTTACTAAGGTCCATGATCCCTCTATAGTAAGGATAGCGGCATTATTTGCAATACTTTTAGGTGTAATGCCTAAAATCGGAGCAGTAATTAAGACAATACCTACGCCAATCGTCGGAGGTATATCAATAATACTTTTCGGTATGATAGCATCCATAGGTGCTAGGTCTTTAGTTGAACATAAGATAGATTTCACAAAGTCAAAAAATCTAATAATAGCTGCTGTAATACTTGTGCTTGGATTAGGTGGAGCTTCAATAGCTATACCTGGAATAGATATATCATTAGAGGGTATGGCACTGGCTGCTATAGTTGGTATAATTTTAAATAAGATTTTACCACAGGAGTAGTTCTTTAGGGTAGTCCCTTTAGAGTCTGTTAGTGGTTAGTGGTTCGTAGTTCGTAGCAGCTTATGTCATTCTTTTGGGTGTTAGTATAAGAGCTTAGCTCTTAGCCTGTAGGTTTCT
>JANQEZ010000006.1 GCA_028278115.1 Clostridia bacterium | reverse complement strand
TTCTACTAATGCACCCTAAAAGTGAAGATTTAGGGAGAGATGTATTGGTTGCTAGAAAAGAAGAGTTTCCTGATTATGACTGGTCGGAGCTAGAGCTCTTGATAGAGAAACAAAAAAAAGGAGAGTCGGGGGTTGGGAGCTATCATTCAATTTGGTATACCGATAAGGAGAGGGAAAGAATTAGAAAGCTAAGTGCATATTCCCCAGCTAGGATTGATGATAAATTTTGGATAGTTACCGTATCTACTGATTATATAGAAATGACAGGATTTCTTAGAACCAGCACCTATAAAATTATAGCCCTCAATTTTGTCGTTGTTCTCATATTTATATCGTCTATGCTATATATATATAAAATCAAAAAAGATAAGAGGCAGCTGGAAAAGGAAGCAAATCTATTGAAGCAGGTAAATCAGCTTAATAAGGAGCTTGAAAAGGATATTGAGCAAAGAAAATCCTTGGAAAAGGAGATGATTAGAAATAAGGAAAAATACAAACGCCTTTTTGACAGTGGAAGTGATTGTATATTTGTACTGAATCTCGATGATGAGAATCTACCTACTGAATTTTTAGAAGTTAATAATAAGGCCTGCAAAAGTCTTAAATATAATAAAATAAACCTCCTTAAAATGTCTTATTTAGATATTTCCAAGGAAGGAAATCAAGAGAAATTCAAAAAAATGGTTCGTACCCTGAAGAAACAGAAAATTATTATCTTTGAAGATACACTTATTTCTAGTGAAGGGGATTTAATTCCAGTTGAAGTTAGTGCACATTTGTTTAAGCTTGAAAGTCAATGGAAGCTGATTCTTATTTCAAGGGATGTTACCAATAGAAAAGTCCAAGAAGAGGCATTAAAGAGGAGTGAGGAGAGGTTTAGAAAAATTATAAATCAAGTAGCCACAGAAATATCTGAGGAGACTAATCAAAGGCATATAGATATCTATGGAGTCCCGGAAAACTTAGATACCTATTACTCAGATATAGAAAATAAAAATCGTATTGCACTTAAGCTAGAAGGAATAAATATCCAGCTAGAAAAAATGTTTCAAAAGGAAGTAGATGAAAATAGTAAAAAAGAAGCTCTAATGATCTACCAGTCAAGGCTGGCTGCAATGGGGGAAATGATTGGTAACATTGCCCACCAGTGGCGTCAACCACTCAGCGGTCTTGGATTGATTTTTTCCAATATAGAGGATGCCTACCATTATGGAGAATTATCTAATGAATATATATCGAGCCTTATGAATAAATCCAGTAAGCTTATTAAAAGAATGTCCCAGACTATAGATGACTTTAGATATTTCTTTAACCCGAAAAGTAAAGAAGAGGCATTTTCTGTAGCCCAAAATATAGAATCTACTATAGACTTTTTAGATGGACATTTAAAGCTGCATCAGATTCAATTGGATATTCATGTATCCGAGGATGGGATGATTTATGGACATGCCAACCAATACTCACAGGTTATATTTAATATTGTACAAAATGCCGTAGATGCTTTAATCGAAAACAGATTACAGGACCGGAAAATTGATATTAGAATTTTTTCAATGGAAGCTAATCACGTTGTTGAAATAGAGGATAATGCAAAGGGGATAGACGAAGGCATTATAGGAGACGTTTTTGAGCCATATTTCACTACCAAAAGCAAGGGAAACGGTACTGGCATAGGTCTTTACATGTCTAAAGTAATTATTGAAAAGAATTTTCATGGCAGCATAGATATTGTTAATCAAAATGATGGATTGCGTGTATCTATAAGGATTCCTAGAAATGGAGCTGATTAACATGAAAGAAAAAAACAAGAGCATTTTATATAATCTTAAGGTTTTATATGTTGAAGATGAGGATTTTCTTAGAGAGCAGCTATCAGCCTTTATCAAACGGCGTGTGGGTAAATTATACACAGCCGTTGACGGAGAAGAAGGTTTAGTTAAGTTTACAGAGTATAAACCTGATATAGTTATTACTGACTTAAAGATGCCTAAAATAGGCGGTATAGAGATGGCAAAAAAAATTAGGAGTATTGATGGTATATGTCCAGTTATTATTACAACAGCTATATCAGACGTAGGAGCTATAATAGACACAATAGACGTTGGTATAGACAAGTATATAGTAAAGCCAATTGATACCAATGAACTGGTTCAGACAATGGAAAAGGCTGCCCTTAAAATATATAAAATTAAATCCAAAGAGACTATAATCAATTCAATAATCCTTGAGAAAACTATAAAAAAGGAAATAGAAACAAATATTCAGACATCCATGGCAAAATTTATTAAAGAATATACAGGAAAGGGACCTAAAAATGTTCAGGCATTTATTCAAGGGGACATGCTCACCATTCAATTTTTCGATACGAGGACAATATATGAAAAAACTCTACTAGAAAATTCCCATAATCTTAGGCTGGTAGACTACAATAGAGAGTTGTTTTTTAAAGATAGCAGCAGAAAGCTTGAACAGAATATAAAAGAGATTTTAAATGCTGTTGTTAAGCTTGACGAAATATTAATTGACTCAAAAATAGATATTGATCAAATCAAATTTAAAATCTATACTCTAAAATAGATAAAGGTATTTTAGGTAAAACTACAACTTATACACGCCTCAAAATGCACAGAATCATCGGATATTTGGGACATGTATAAGTTAAAGTTTTGACTGGAATCTCTATAAAGATGTGTGACTGAGAAGTTTTACTTTCAATGTTTTGCTGTGAGCTGTCAGCCGTTAGCTGTTAGCCAAATTAAGCATTGTAGTTTTGGCTTAAGAAACATTTCTAAAAAGGTTAAGTTTTAGGGTCACACATCTATAAAGGCAAGATTAATTATAGGAGGAAATAAATATGGAATTCAAAAGGTTTGGCAATAAAGTGATAATGAGAATTGATAAAGGTGAAGAGGTAGTAGGAACAATTGAAAAATTCTGTAAAGATCAAAAAATTGCCCTTGGATCAATTAGTGGACTGGGAGCTGCCGGCAGAGTTAAAATAGGATTATTCGATGTTTTAGAGAAAAAGTATTACTCTAAGGTCTTTGAAGGAGACTATGAAATAACAAATATTACAGGTAATATCTCCACTATGAATGGAGAGGCATATATTCATCTTCATGCTACAATCTCAGATCATGACATGCATGCATACGGTGGACATTTAAATGAAGCAGTTATTTGTGCAACCTGCGAAGTTGTGATAGACATTATAGATGGAATTGTGGACCGAGAATTTAATGATGATGTAGGTTTGAATCTTTATAAGTTTTAAAATATAATCCCCTTTTAAGCTATATATATATATGTTGAATTTTTTATGAGTACAATGGTATAATTAGCTGTGTTAACTTTTTAAGTAAGAGGTGACCGGTATGGAAGATGTTAAAAAATTTGTGCCAGGAATTTTTTTTGTTCTCATTATTTCATATGCTGCTGTGGCTTTAAAGGATTTACTCAGTGATTATATTAATCTTGAATCACTTACAATAGCAATTATTATTGGAATTATTTATAATAATCTCCTTGGAACTCAAAAAGTTTTTGTACCCGGCATTAAATTTTCATTGAAAAAGCTTCTTAAGGCAGGAATAGTTTTACTGGGCTTTAAGCTAAACCTCCATGCAATATTGAAGCTTGGACCCCAAATACTTATTATGGTCTTTATATATGTTGCTGGGGCACTGGTATTGTCAATTGTTTTGGGAAAAATATTTAAAGCAAATAGAAAGCTGTCGACTTTAATAGGTGTAGGATCATGTATTTGTGGTGCATCAGCAGTAGTTGCATTAACTCCATGCATTGATGCAAATGATGATGATTCGGTTATTGCAGTGTCGATAGTTAGTTTGCTAGGAACAATTGGAGTACTTATATATTCAGCCCTAGCGGTAAGAAGCTTGAGCTTAACAGAAATACAATACGGTGCATGGTCAGGACTAACTCTTCATGGAGTTTCCCATGCTCTAGCTGCAGCCTTTGCTTTAGGAGATGTATCCGGTGAGATTGGAACATTTGTTAAAATGACAAGGGTTTTAATGTTAGTTCCCGTGTCCTTGGCACTAAGCCTTATCTTTAATAAAGAGAGCAGTAAAAATAAAAAAGCTGGGTTTCCTATGTATGTATTGTTTTTTATCTTAGCTGGTATCATAAACTCCTTTGGGGTAATACCCCATGAAATTACCAACGTATTGGCAAAGGTAAGTTCAATATTTATTCTAATGGCAATGACATCTATGGGCTTATCAGTTAATTTTAAAAGTATAATAAGTAAAGGAGTCAAAGGTCTATTGATAGGGTCAATATTATTTTTAATCCTTTCAACCTTGAGCCTAGTTGTTATTCCCCATATCCTTTAGACCATGTAGCTATAATTGGTATTTTTTCAAAAAATGCTTTGGAAACTTGAAGCCCTATAGATGTGTGATTTAGAAGTTTTACTTTCTTTATTTTGCTGTGGGCTGTCAGCCCTTAGCTATTAGCCAAATAGGCATGGTAGCTTTGATTAAGAAATATTTAGAAAAAAGGTTAAGCTTCTAGGTCACATATCTATAATATAGATTGTCGAATATATCATAAAAGTAAAAAGGGGTCTTACCATGCATATTTTATTTTATGTTGGAATCATCATTGCTTCTGGGATAATTGTGGGAAGGTTGGTATCATATTTAAAGCTTCCACACATAACAGGATACCTAATTGCTGGACTTATTATTGGGCCAAGCATTTTAGGATTAATCCCCTATAGTGAAGCTTCAAAATTAGCGGTTATATCGGAGGCAGCCCTTGGTTTTATAGCCTATTCTATAGGCTCGGAATTTAATCTCAAGGCTTTGAAAAAAACCGGAAAAAGTGTCATTATAATCACTGTTTTTCAAGCTGTAGGTGCTGTAGTACTGGTTGTTTTTGCTATGATCTATATATTTAATCAACCGCTTCCCTTTAGTCTAATACTGGGTGCTATTGCTACAGCAACGGCTCCAGGTACTATATTAATGATTGTAAAGCAGTATAGAGCTAGAGGTCCTGTGGTTGATACATTGCTTCCCCTTGTTGCCTTAGCTGATGCATTAGGTATTATAATATTTGGAATATGTTCTGCCATAGCTTCGTCCCTCTTGTATTCAGGTACATATGTTTCTGTTAGTAGTATAATCTTAGTACCTTTGAAAGAGATTATAGTTTCAGGCGTAATCGGAGTTGGATTAGGTATAATCTTAGGCTATATAATTAATAAAATAAAGGAAGATGAATTGCTAATTGCAATCATAGTATCTACTGTATTCATAGCAGTTGGTCTATCCCATAGATTTCATGCTTCTCCAATTTTGCTTTGTATGATTCTAGGAGGTACGGTTTGTAACATTATACCCCATATAAAAAATATAAAGGTTCTACACCGCTTGGAGAGCTTTACTTCAGCTATATATATAGCATTTTTTACATTGGCAGGGGCTAAATTAGATATATCCTTAATAAAGGATA
>JANQEZ010000423.1 GCA_028278115.1 Clostridia bacterium | reverse complement strand
GCTATATATACTATATATAGTCCGTTTGGCAACAAAAAATGCCCCTTTGTTCAAAATGGGCTGATAAATTGTCCCTGTTTCTATTCTCTTATTAATTTAAATTCTATCAAAACATGATTGAAATCTCAATGAGAAAAAAGACCCATAATTTGCGGTAATTTTACTTCAATTTTCATCTTACTCTTTTTTTCTCCACAATCCTCTGATTTTTAAATTGGTTACGACAGAAAAAAACAAAATATAGGTCCCATTTAGGCTGTCAACGAAGGCTCAGTTTCAAGATTTTCAAACTTAAGCCTTTGCTTGAGCCTAATATTTCATTAATAGTTCTATTTGAACATAAGTCACATTTATACCGGAGTACCATTTATAATGTAAATCCTAAGAATCTCAAAGCTACTCAATATAATCAACTACTACTCTTTCTTCCCTGACTTTGCCAATAAAATCCCCAACCTTTACATGCTCAGGATGCTTAGCATATATTGCCAGATCATCTTCATTATCAAAATGAGATATTAATACTACATCGTATGCGGCATCGGTTGGATTGACATTCAGACCCACTTCTATATATCTTATCTGAGGTATCTTTCCCTCTAATGCCATTAGCTTTTCCTTCATGCTTTCCATATTTTCAGCTTTACTTTTTCCCTGTGCCATGTCTTTTAATCTCCACATGACAATGTGCTTTAACATAATTTTCTCCCCTTTAGCCTTGAATATTATTTACAGAGCAGCTTATACTCTCTTTAGTATATTTTATAAACAGCTTAAAGATATTTAATTGTTCTTCATATACCTCATGCATCATCTCGGGATGCCATTGGACTGCTACTAAAAAGAATTTATTTATATGCTCTATAGCTTCTATAATACCATCCTCTGCCCAGGCAGTCTTTTTTAAACCCTTTCCCAATCTATCTATAGCTTGGTGGTGAAAGCTGTTAATATCTATTACTTTCTTACCGAAGGCTTCATAAAGCTTGCTTTTAGTTTCTAAAGTTACCTTATGACTGTAGGAATATTTAGGTATTAGCCTGGGAATATGTTCTAATTCAGTTGATGTACATTTATATATATCATGATAAATAGTCCCGCCAAAATATATGTTTATAAGCTGCAGCCCTCTACATATACCTAAAATAGGTTTATTTCTTTCTAGGACCTTTTCAAAGAGCTTAAACTCAAATTCGTCCCTCTCTGGAACTATTAAACCATGACCCTTTTTTAAACTCTGTCCATAATAATATGGATGTATATCTGGTCCTCCACTAAATACAAAGCCGTCTAATCTATCGGCTAGCTCTTCTATATATACTTCGTCATTAATAACAGGAATATCAATGGGTATGCCTCCTGCCTTATTGACACTTAGTGAATAATCCATTGAAGACATAGACATATCTTGACGTGATATTCCTCTAATTCTCTTTGTACCAATATAGCTATCTTTAACAAAATAAGTGGTTAATCCTATAAGCGGTTTCATTTCGCTCCCTCCTACTAACCACTATATAAATGTCAAATTGATTTTGACACATAAACAATATAAATAATTTTATCATCGACAAAATATTTAAGTGCAGGCTTTTTAAAAGAAATTTTTAACACAAATTTATTATATAGAGAATCCAAAGTAAATGTTAATTTATACATATCAAAATATCCGATGATTCTGGGGATTTTTGATGTGTATAAATTAAACTTTTGACTGGAAT
>JANQEZ010000398.1 GCA_028278115.1 Clostridia bacterium | reverse complement strand
AAAAAGGATGGTCTTTTAAAAAGTAATTAAAAAGACCATTCTTTTTATTTGACTAGAAATATAAAGGCTTACAGAATATAAATAGCTATTTAAAGCTAGAAAAAGATTATATTTATACGAAAAAATCATAAAAAAGTTCCTAAAAATCCACATGTAAATAATGGAATTTAAGGTAAAGTGGTTGACATAATATCCGGCGACATGTATAATTATAATCACGTGCTAGACCATATAGTTACGTTACACTTGCTGAATCCTGGAAAGCCAGGTACGGAGGAACCAAACATGGGGTTAATCCATTATTAAAGATAAAAGCTTTTAAACCTTAATTAATTTTCCAAAGAAAACAATGGATGCTTCTACATTTTTTCTTTGGAAATATTAACTTAACCCCCTTGTGCTAGTTCATGCTGCCGGGGGTATTTGATATTTCCTTTTTGCTTATGCTATGAACCTGTTTTTCTTATATTTTGTAGGTTAAAGCAGATTCATAAAAATCTCTCAAATGAAATATCAAAACCCCCTTAAGTATTGAAAAACTAAAATTAATGATTTACTAGCTCAACGAGTTAAATTATAAAAGCGTATATCTATATAGATGTGTGGCTGAGAAGTTTTACTTTCAATGTTTTGCTGTGAGCTGTCAGCCATTAGCTGTTAGCCAAATTAAGCATTGTAGTTTTGGCCTGCGAAATATTTCTAAAAAAGGTTAAGTTTTAGGGTCACACATCTATACATGGTAGGGAACCTTCTATCCCGAACCCGTCAGCTAACTTCGGAAGCAAATATAGGAAGGAGTGTATATAAAATGAAAAAATATCAAAAGTGTATTGTGTCTATAGGACTTATATTATTACTATTTTTACTTCTTGCAGCAAGCTCTTATGCAAACTCAACATTAAGGTTTGGAAGCAGGGGCAGCGAAGTATCTAAGCTACAGCAAACTTTAAACAACAAAGGCTTCTGGTCAGGGCCAGTGGATGGCGTTTTTGGGCCACTGACTGAAAAAGCTGTTATCAGATTTCAGGTGTCGAATAAGATTATTGTCGATGGAATAGTTGGTAAACAAACCCTATCTATTTTATATCCTTCTAACAACACCTACTCAACAAACATCTATTGGCTTTCTAGAATAATTCATGCAGAAGCTGCAGGGGAACCTTATAATGGAAAGGTTGCAGTAGGAAATGTTATCTTAAACAGGGTAAACTCAAATTTATTTCCAAATACCATAAAGGGAGTAATCTTTGAATACTTCCAAGGAATACCTCAGTTCTGTCCCGTTGAAGATGGAACTATATATAATACTCCATCAGCAGAAAGTGTACAGGCTGCAAAGGATTCCTTAAATGGAGTAAGACCTGCTGGTACGTCTATGTATTTCTTTAATCCAGATAAAGCATCAGGTAGTTGGATAGTAAATAATAAAACCTATGTTAAAAGAATTGCTAATCACGTCTTTTATAGGTAAAGAATCAAAAGTGGCTGTATCAAAATGAAAATTATAGATAAATGCTATATTGTTTATCTGTGGATACAAGATGTTAAAGCTTAACAATGTATCTTGCCTTATCTTTTCATATTGAGACAGCTACTTTTATTTTTTGCCCTCATAAAAATTAGCTTCTTGAATAAAAAGCATGATTAAATTAATAATATTATTAAAGATATAACCTAGGAGTTGTTTTTATGCCCTTTGTATTAAAGCCCATTGTACTTTACATAATTGCAGTAATCTTTCTAAGACTTACAGGCAGACGTTCTATATCTCAAATGACCATATCTCAAACTGTTTTAGTACTTTCCCTTGGACATATAATCGTCGAGCCCTTTGCCGATAAGGACATTAAAAAAACCATTATGGTAGCAGCCATCCTTGCAATACTGCTTATACTATTTGAAATCACAGAGTTCTATAGCAAAGGCTTTTCAAAAATTGCAGTGGGAAAGGAAATAGTTATTGTAACAGATGGAGTTATAGATCGAAAAAATATGAAGAAGCTAAAGCTCACAAAGGATGAGCTCTATTCAAGACTGAGACAAAAGGGAATAAGTAAAATTGAAGATATAAAAAAGGCAACCCTTGAAACCAATGGAGAGCTGGGATTTGAGCTGACAAAGGCTGCCCAGCCCATAACCATAGGGGACTTAGAATACATATTGAATAAAGTGCTTTCTAAACAAAGTACGAGTATAGAGCATATTGATTTAGTTGAAGAATTAAAAAAGAAGGAAAAATAACCTTAAAAGAAAGTTGAATTTCTAAGTCGCAAATTTCTATCATATCCTTATATCCCAGGACATATCCCTTAATGGATATTTCATTTCCAGTATTCTCTCTACATTTATGCCCTTTATGTAGAGGGGATAATTAATTCTTTCATAGTGTAAATTCCACATAAAATATTCTTCAAGTCTACCATATTCTCCAAATTCATCAGAAAGCCTGTAGATGAAGTCCATGTTATCCTCATCCCATTCGGTTATGGCTTCATCAAAACCCCCTATGAACTCAAAACAAATTCTAGGAACTATGAAAAAATATCCCAAAGGCAGGGGTTCTTTTTTATATGCGTTAAAAAAATTTTCGTTTATATTTAGAGAGGGGTCAAGCCTATAAAGCTCTCTGGTGGACTGCTGGTTGATATATATAATGTCACCAAAAGGAATCACTAAAGGAAAGATTTTTAGGGCATCTAGTCCCTTTTTTATAGAATCAGGGTTAAAGACTATATTGGAATCTGCAATAATAAATACATCTCCAGCGGCCTTCTTAGCGGCGTTATTTATTGCAGTGGATTTGCTGTAGTTATCCTTTGGATAATCACCTAAACATATCTCAGAATTAGGCATGAGTGTCTTGTATCTTTTTTCTACATATCTCCAGTTTATATCATTTTCCGGAGATTTTTTGTGATTTATTAAAATGGATATATTATTATCTTCTATGATATTAGCCATTAACCGATTCCACCTTATCATTTTTGATGTTATTATATGCCGAACATACTAAAAAGATGACTAATTTAATAATTTCTATTTATAAATTATTTCCGTAACATTTAGCAAGAGGACGCATACAATGAATTGAAAAAAAGTAACCCCGCAAAAAGGAGGTGAAAGGTATGGCAGCAGCATATACCAAAAAGAAAAAAGACGATTGTAAATCAGATAAAGAGATAAAATTTGAGAAAAAAACCAGATTAGCATGTGGTGGTAGAGCTATGGACGTTGATCTGTTAGCGTTTGGTCCTGACGTGATAATAGATACAATAGATTTAAACTCAGTTACCATAGACCTTGAGGATTTAATTAATCCCCTAGTTAAGATAGATGTTTCAGCGTCCATAGAATATGAAGGCAATAGTCTAGGCATTGGAGGTTTCCCCTTTGTTATAGACCTGCGATTTATTCTATCGAGGATATGTGAGGATGGAATAGAGCGAGAACTTGAAACCTATGATTATGTCAGAGAATTTAGGACTCCCGATGGACCAGGAGGTCCTCTAAACTTATTCGTTAACAATATAGACCCTATTTCCTTTACCTTCTGTGACTGTGTTGACTCCTGCTCCGCTAATACTTGTACGTATTTAGTTAAGGTGCTTGTAATTGAGGTTTCATTTTTCAACATACAAGAGGCTATAATAAGTGATATTTTTATAAATGCAATAGCACAGGGAGAATCAGCCCATTAGACTTTGGTGCTAAGGCGAAAAAATTGATTATAGATTTTTATGATTATATTAAAAGGAGATGAATAATTTGTCAAAAGGATATATAGATTGTAAAAAAGACAGCTATATGAAATATAAAAAAGATAATTGCTACAAAAGGGAGGATGATTGTATCAAATATAAGAAGGACAGTTGTAAGAAAAAGTGTCCTGATAAGCTTGAGAAGGAAGTAAGATTAGCATGTGGACCAAGGGGAAGAGCCTTTGACCTTTTTGATCAAACTGGTAATACTTTAGATTTAGCTGCTGTAAGCATAGATCTTGAAGGATTGATTAGTCCTATAGTAAAGGTTGATTTTTCCACAACTGTAGAATTTGAAGTTGAAACAGTAGCCCCAGGAAGCGTTGACTTTCAAGATTTAAGCCTTGAATTCATACTGACAAGAGTATGTGAGGATGGCATAGAGCAAGAGCTTCAAACCTATGATTATCTTAGGGATTTCAATATAACACAGCCCGACGGTGCAACTTTAGTAGCTAGGACTACAGATCCTATTTCCTTTACCTTCTGTGACTGCGTTAATACATGTAGTGCCGGCTGCTGCACATATCAAATGAAGGTACTTGTAGTGAATGTTGATCAAGTTCCAGTACAAACAGCTAGAATAGACGTTAGTTTTATTAACGCAATAGCACAAGGGATAAAAGTTTATTAATAAATTAGCTCTTTAGTAAGATTGTTCTCGAAGGAACATATGATTAAGGATTTGAGTTATTAAGGATGAATTCTCGTAGCTATCCCCTAAGTTTAAAAATTATTATGGTACTGACGGCATAAAGATGTACTCCTTAAATCCAATGGTTAGTAGAAAAAAGGTATATGCTGAAAAATAGTACTATTTTTCCCGCCTAGTAGAAATATTCTTTCTATAGGGCGGGATTTTTTCTTACTTGAAATAGTAACTCAAACATTTTCTGTAAGAACCCTATAACTGAAACATAATAGAATAAAGTACTATAGATGTGTGACTGAGAAGTTTTACTTTCTTTATTTTGCTGTGAGCTGTCAGCCGTTAGCTGTTAGCCAAATAGTTATTGCAGTTTTGACCTGCGAAATATTTCTAAAAAAGGTTAAGTTTCAGGGTCACACATCTATATGGATATATGCTTTTATAATTTAATATATTAAAATGCATATTTTATATATAGAATAATATAAATATCCCAAGGAAATAATTAAGGGAGGAGAGAATAATGAATGCCTTTCATTCAAACTGGACTAAGCCTTTTTTTATAAATCACCCAGGTGAAGAATACTTTATAGAGGATTTTGATTTGCTTGTAACCATATTATCCGCCTTAAAGTGGCGGGAAAAGAATGGCTCCATAAAGATGTATACCGACAAGCTGGGAGGTGACTACTACTATAAACTAGGTATAGCTGATATTTACGACCTGGGAATAGACACTTCCCTTGATGAGGCTGTTCCAAAGAGTCTAGACCCATGTCTTTTTTGGGCTGCTGGAAAAATATATTCATTAAATATGGAGAAGACACCAACGGTTATGCTTGACATGGATTTTATCCTTTGGGATTCAATTCTGGAAGAAATAAAGGGTAAAAGCCTATGTGTCACCCATAGGGAGGTCTTAAACGGATTAGTATATCCCCATATTGATATCTTTATAGATATATATCAATATGATTATGATAAAGATTGGGACTGGGAAGTAAATCCCTGTAATACAGCTTTAGTGTATTTTGGTAATAAAGAACTAAAGGAATACTATGTAGATGAATGTATTAAATTCATGAATGCAGATTTTAATCCTCCAAGTGACCAAAAAAAGAGGGTAATACTGATGGTATTTGCTGAGCAGAGGATGCTTGCCATGTGTGCAAAAAAAATGGGTGTAGATATAACATCCTTCATATCGAATAATATGGAGATTAATAAGTATAGAAAATATACCCATATATGGGGCTTTAAAAATACCCTGCTAGGTTATAGTAATCTGAGGGAAGAATTTTGCAGAAATTGTATCAGCATAATATTAGATGATTTTCCCACAATGTATAATACCCTAACAAAAATAGGCTCAATTCAAAAATATTTATAGATAACCAACTTTAATGTTTAATAAATTTCAAATAAAAAATGCAGAAGCGTTCATTATTTTCTTTGAAATTTATTTTAAGTTTTAGTGTTGGTTATCCATATAGATAGTGTATATTTAAAAAGGACTTAAAGATTGAATTTTAAGTTCTTTTTTTTATGAACTAATACCATAGTTGGTCAATATAATGTACCAAAGGAAATAAGATATTAGTTTGAGTAGATATAAATTTAATTTCTACAGAACTCTCTAAAAAGATTGAAAAATAAAATATGAGGTGAAATATAGATGAGTAAAAAAAATAAGAAATGTAAACCCTTTGCATGGGGTTATAATAACTATTATCAGCTTGGATATCCCACCTTTAGAAGTACCTTTGTAAATGTATGCAGCATTGATGATGTGGTGCAGGTCGATGGAGGTGGAGCCCACAGCTTAGCCCTTCGTTCAGACGGCATTGTATTTGCATGGGGAGATAATGAATTTGGAGAATTAGGTGATAACTCTACAATAGACCGTAATGAGCCAACGGAGGTAATAAGGATTAAAGACGTTGCCTTTATATCGGCTGGAACTAATCACAGCTTGGCGGCCAAATCAGATGGGACAGTATTTGCATGGGGAAGAAATAATGAAGGTCAGCTTGGAAATGGAACAATTATTGACAGTGATGTACCAGTAGAGGTATTGAATCTAACGGATATTGTGGCTGTGGCCGGTGGAAGTGATCATAGTCTTGCTCTAGACTCAAATGGAGACGTATTTGCGTGGGGAGATAATGATTTTGGGCAGCTAGGGCTAGGATTTACTAATGATAGACAAACGACCCCACAGCAAACCTTAATAGATAATGTAATAGCAATAGCTGCAGGTGATAATTTTAGCTTAGCATTAAGAGCCGATGGGACAGTATTTGCATGGGGCACTAACGGCTTTGGGCAGATTGGCAATGGCACTTTTGGAGGGAATTTTGATGTGCCGACTCAAGTAAACACAATAAGTAATATAATAGCAATAGCTGCTGGAGATTCCCACTGCCTAGCCCTCCAATCCAATGGAACATTATGGTCATGGGGAAGTAATACTAATGGACAGTTGGGAGAGGGAACTAGAGTATTCGCAATAAATAGTCCAGTAGAGGTAGTAGATATAAAGGATATAAAGCTTATGGGTCAAGGCTCAATAGCTGCTGGAGCAAGGCACAGCATGGCACTATTAAATGATGGAACAGTAATGACATGGGGAGATAATTCATTCGGTCAATTGGGAGATGGGTCCTTGGTAGACAGCAATCTTCCCGTAGACGTAATAGGACTTAAATGCGCTATATTTGTTGGAGCAGGCTCAGTTCACAGTCTAGCCATAAGAAATGACGGGACAGTATGGTCCTGGGGCGATAACTTTTTAGGTCAGCTGGGCAATGGTGAGTTTGGAGGATTTAGTACCACTCCAGTAAAGGTAAAAGGAATAGAAGGAGTAACCGATATAGCCTGTGGGGAATTCCATAATCTAGCCCTTAAATCCGATAAAAAAATCAGAGCATGGGGGAATAACACCGACGGCCAGCTAGGAGATGGAACATTTAGAGGCGGAAGAGATATCCCTGTCTTGGTAAAGGATATTGACTCAGTAAAGGCTATAGCAGCAGGAGAAAGCTTTAGTATAGCCCTTAAAGAGGGTGGGAAAGTATTTGCCTGGGGAGATAACACATTCGGTCAATTGGGAGATGGAACACTGATAAGCAGAACCTTCCCCGAGGAGGTTATTGGATTACCTAAAATAGTTAAAATTGCTGCTGGAGGAGGCTTTAGCTTAGCTATTGACTGTGATGGAAAAGTATGGTCTTGGGGTCTTAATGACTTTGGTCAACTGGGAGATGGAACCACTGTTGATAAAACAGTGCCGGTAATGGTGGAAAATCTAGACAAAGTAGTTGATATAGAGTGTGGGAATAGTCATGCTCTGGCAATAAGGGCCGACGGGACATTATTTGCATGGGGAAGAAATGACTCTGGAGAACTTGGAATAGGCTTCTTTGGAGACAATAGTACAGTACCGGTACAGGTAGTAAATATCTCCAATGTAAAGGCGATTTCCGGAGGCGGAGAGCACAGCTTAGCAATTACCTGTGACGGTAAGGTATTTGCATGGGGAGATAACTCATTTGGTCAGCTTGGAAATGGAACCATGCTAAACAGCAATGTGCCAACTAAAGTATTGCTAAGTGAAGATGCCATAGCTGTAGCAGCAGGCGGATTCCACAGCTTAGCCCTTGTGAAAAATTGCTCCAATGTATTTTCATGGGGAGACAACCAATTTGGGCAGCTGGGAGATGGAAGCTTAGAGGATACCAGTATTCCTACAAAGGTAATAAGAATAAGGGATGTAATACAGATATGTGCTGGAGAAAGTCACAGCCTTGCCATAAGCTGCAAATCATGCTCTTATTGGGATAAGAAGCACTAGAATAATTTCACTAGAGAATAACTTATATGCGTTTCCCAAAAGTTTTGCCTTACGGAATATTCCTAAAAAAGGTTAAGTTTCAGGGTCACACATCTATATATTATGATGGTTTTTGAATATGCAAAAGCCATCTTTCTCTTTGTAGAAAAACTAATAGCAAAGCTATAAATTTGTGAATCACAGGCTTCACTTACAATGTTTTTTCTGTAGGCTATCAGCCATTAGCCAAATAGGCATTATAGCTTCGGTTAGGAAATATCTCTAAAAAAGTTACTTTTCTAAGCCACATATCTATATTTAAGCTGTAACAAAGATAACACACCTGAAATATAATGTACCAAATGAAATAAGAGACTATAAGGTCAGTCTTATATTTTTGTAAATATAGATTGAGGTGAGCTATAAATGAGTACAAAGAATAAAAAATGTAAACCCTTTGCATGGGGTTATAATAATTATTATCAGCTTGGATACCCAAGATTTAGAAGCACCTTTGTAAACGTATGCAGCATTGACGATGTGGTGCAGGTTGATGGAGGAGCAGGCTTTAGCTTAGCACTTCGCTCAGACGGAAGGGTTTTTGCATGGGGAGATAATATGTTTGGCCAATTAGGTGATAATTCAAATATTGACCGTAATGCTCCAACGGAGGTATTAAGGATTAAAGATGTAATATTTACATCTGCTGGGGGTAACCACAGCCTAGCAGTTAAATCCGATGGGACGGTATTTGCATGGGGACAAAACGCAAATGGTCAGCTTGGAAACGGAACAATCATAGATAGCAATGTACCAGTACAGGTTGACGGATTAACTGATATTGTTGCAGTTGCCGGTGGAGCCCAGCATAGCCTTGCTTTAGACTCCAATGGGAATGTATTTGGATGGGGATTTAACATTTCAGGACAGCTGGGTATAGGAACGAATACTCCTAGAGAAGAAACTCCAGTTCAAACCATCATAGACGATGTAATAGCAATATCTGCAGGTGATAATTTTAGCTTAGCATTAAAATCCGATGGTACAGTATTTGCATGGGGCTCTAACTCCTTTGGGCAGCTTGGAATTGGCACTTCTGGAGGAGATT
>JANQEZ010000389.1 GCA_028278115.1 Clostridia bacterium | reverse complement strand
TACGTATTTCTTTATACGCTGCGACCTCTCACTTTCAGCACGCCTCGAACTTCGGATTTCGGGGAAGCCTGTCATCTTGTTGACTTTGTCAACAATCTGTATGTTAGTTAGTACTAACATTCATGTTGGAGGGATTTTATGGTAAGGGCAAATACATCGGATAAAATACTAGATGCGGCTATGGGTCTTTTTTCAGAAAAGGGATATAAATCCGTTACTACAAAGGAGATTGCTAGAGAAGCTGGAGTTTGTGAAATGACCATTTTTAGACATTTTGAAAGTAAACAAAACCTATTTGAAAGGGCATTTGATAAATATGTATTTTCGCCAACAGTAAAAAATCTATTTAAAAATAAGCTGGAATGGAATTTGCACAAGGATTTAATGAAAATAAGTGAGATGTATCATTATACCTTATGCAAAAATGAGAAAACTATTTTAATGCAGCTAAAGAATAACGAGTTAACAATTGATTTAGATTCGCCTTTAACTAAGTTTCCAGATGAATTAAGGAAATTGCTAGTGGATTATTTTATTAAAATGAAGGATAAGGGTGTTACAATCAAGGAACCCGAAATCCTGGCAGTGAATTTTTTAGCAGGCAATTTTGGTATTTTTACAAGCCTGAAAATATTGGAAAACTTTAGCACCAATGTAAAGATTGATAACTGTATTGATGAGTTTGTTAGCACCTTTGTAAAGGGAATTTCTGTTTAAAGCTTTAAATAAATTTATAAAGCTCATAATTAGAAAAAATATTATAACATAATGATATTTAGAATATGAATAATTAAGTAGACTTGATTTGGGTAAGTATTACTTAGTAAGATAAAAGCAATAAAAACGAAATCGTATTAGAAAAATGTATAAATTGTAGAGACGGTGATATTAAAAGGGGGACTAGGGCTATGGGAAAGATATTAAATGTCGGACTGGATGTTGGTTCAACAACCGTTAAGATGGCTGTCTTAGATGAAGAAGGAAATATTCTTTACAAAAAATACAGCAGACATTTCTCAGATATTAAGAAAACTGTAGTTTCTATGATTGAAAGTGCAAAGGATATTTTACATAAAAATTTAGTTACAGTTATGGTTACGGG
This sequence comes from Clostridia bacterium, assembly GCA_028278115.1. Lineage (GTDB taxonomy): Bacteria > Bacillota > Clostridia > Peptostreptococcales > Caminicellaceae > JANQEZ01. The sequence goes on along the minus strand of JANQEZ010000389.1, from coordinate 4,171 downwards.
CTCTGGTGGTTTTAACATATCAAAAAATCTAAAGGTTGCCTTTATACAGGAAGTAATGTCTTGTACAAAGGCAATTGAAAATATTATTCCCAGTACCGATGTAGCCATTGAACTAGGTGGAGAGGATGCCAAGATAACATATTTAGGTGATTCAGTTGAGCAAAGAATGAATGGAACCTGTGCTGGGGGAACAGGGGCCTTCATAGATCAAATGGCTTCCCTACTTCAAACCGATGCAAATGGATTAAATGAATTAGCTAAAAAGCATAAAATTATATACCCTATAGCATCTAGATGCGGAGTATTTGCTAAGACCGATATACAGCCTCTTTTAAATGAAGGTGCTGCAAAGGAGGATGTTGCTGCTTCAATTCTTCAGGCTGTAGTTAATCAGAGTATTGGGGGTCTGGCTCAAGGAAGAAGCATTAAGGGGAATGTGGCATTTTTAGGAGGGCCCCTTCACTTTATGTCGGAGCTGAGAAATCGATTTAAAGAAACCCTTAAACTAAGGGATAATAATGTTATCTTTCCCGATGATTCTCAGTACTTTGTAGCAATAGGTGCTGCACTATCCTCAAAGGATGAAGAACCTATTCCCTTTGAATGCTTATATGAGAATATTCCAGGTATAACTAAGCTTAACCAAAGTGAAGGTGAAGAACTAAAGGCATTATTTAATGATGAAGATGAATATAAAGAGTTTAAAGAGAGGCATGCAAAGCACAGAGTCAAGAGGACAGAGCTTAATACCTATAAAGGCAATGCATTTTTAGGTATAGATGCAGGCTCAACAACAACTAAGCTTGCACTTATTGATGAAAATGGTGGTTTATTACACTCATACTATGGAAGTAATATGGGAAGTCCCCTTGAATCGACCATAAATGCTTTAAGAAACTTATATAGTAAGCTAAACGAAGATATTAAGATAGTAAATTCTACAGTTACTGGATACGGTGAGCATTTAATAAAGGCTGGCCTTAAAATAGATATAGGGGAAATAGAGACTGTGGCCCACTATAAAGCAGCAGACTTTTTTCTGCCGGGGGTTGAATTCGTTCTGGATATTGGCGGGCAGGATATGAAGAGTTTAAAGATAAAAGATGGAGTTATTGAGACTATCATGCTAAATGAAGCTTGTTCCTCGGGCTGCGGCTCCTTTATAGAAACCTTTGCAAAGTCTTTAAATATGGATGTGAAGGACTTTGCCCTGGCAGGTATTAAATCAAAACGACCTGTAGACCTTGGCACTAGATGTACTGTATTCATGAACTCCAAGGTAAAACAGGCACAGAAGGAAGGGGCAGACTTTGAGGATATATCTGCCGGTATTTCAGTTTCAGTTATTAAGAATGCACTATTTAAGGTTATTAGATTGAGAAGCACCAAGGAGCTCGGAGAAAAGATAGTTGTTCAAGGCGGCACCTTCTATAACGATGTAGTTTTAAGGGCCTTAGAGGAGATTATTGGACGAGAGGTTGTTAGACCAGATATAGCAGGAATTATGGGGGCCTTTGGAGCAGCTTTGATTGCTAGAGAACGTCATAGTGAAGGGCATATAACTACTTTGCTAAAGGACGAAGAATTAAAGGACTTTGGTATGGAAACATCTATGGAAAGATGTAGGCTGTGCGGTAATAACTGCCTATTAACAATCAAGAAGTTTTCAAGCAGCGAAGAGTTCATTTCTGGAAACAGGTGTGAAAGAGGAGCAGGAGCAGAGAAGCTAGAAAATAGTATTCCAAACCTCTATGAATATAAATATAAAAGAGTCTTTGGCTATAAACCTTTAGCCAGTGAAAAAGCTATAAGGGGAACTATAGGACTGCCTAGAGTATTAAATATGTACGAAGATTATCCATTTTGGTTCACCTTTTTCACAGAGCTTGGTTATAGAGTAATACTTTCGGCAAGATCATCAAAGAAAATATATGAGATGGGAATGGAGACTATACCATCTGAGTCGGTTTGTTATCCAGCTAAGCTGGTTCATGGACATATAGCTGATTTAGCAGCAAAGGGAATAAACAAGATATTCTATCCATGTATCCCTTATAATATGAAGGAGGATAAAGATGCAGGAAATCATTATAACTGTCCTGTTGTAACATCTTATCCACAGACTATTAATGCCAATATGGATGTTCTTATTACAAATAAAATTACATTTTATAATCCCTTTTTACCAATAGACAGCCCTAAAAGGATGATTAAGAGATTAACAGAAGAACTGGCTTTAGAGGATATCAATAAAAAGGAATTAGCTTTAGCTGTTGAAAAAGCCTATGGAGAGCTTGAAAAATATAAAGAGGATATAAGAAAAAAGGGTGAAGCTGCCCTAAGGTATATTGAAGAAAATAAAATTAAGGGTATAGTACTGCTGGGAAGACCCTACCATGTGGACCCTGAAATTAATCATGGCATTCCTGAGATGATTAAATCCTATGGCTTTGCAGTTTTGACCGAGGATTCAATTGGACATCTAGGAAAGATTGAAAGACCCCTTAGAGCCATAGACCAATGGGTATACCACTCTAGGATGTATGCAGCAGCCTCCTATGTAGCTAAGCAGGATAATCTTGAGGTTATTCAGCTTAACTCCTTTGGCTGTGGACTAGATGCAGTAACCTCCGATCAAATACAGGAGATATTAGAGGACTGTGGCAAAATTTATACTTTGATAAAGATAGATGAGATTAGCAATATAGGTGCTGCAAGAATCAGACTTAGGTCACTTATTGCAGCAATTGAAGAAAGGTCTAAAAAATCCTTTAAATTCGATAAAAAGCCGCCTAAAGAGGAAAGAGTAATATTTACTAAAGATATGAAAAAGAGGCATACTATATTGGCTCCTCAAATGTCTCCTATACATTTTCAGTTTCTAAAGACTGGTTTTAATAAGGCTGGATATGATGTTGAAATTTTACCGTCAGTTGATAAGAAAGCCATTGACGAAGGATTAAGATATGTAAATAACGATGCATGCTACCCTGCAATAATTGTTGTAGGGCAGATTATGAACGGATTAAAATCAGGAAAGTATGACCCGCAAAACACATCGGTATTAATTACTCAAACTGGAGGAGGATGTAGGGCTACTAACTATATAGCTTTTCTGAGAAAGGCTCTAAAGGACGCCGGTTTACAGCATATTCCAGTGATTTCCCTTAATGCAAGCGGTTTAGAAAAAAACCCAGGCTTTAAAGTCACAATTCCAATGCTGGATAATTTACTTAAAGGGCTTGTATATGGAGACTTACTCATGAGAGTTCTCTATAGGGTTAGACCCTATGAGAAGGTGCCGGGCTCTGCAAATAGACTATATGACCACTGGGTATATAAATGCCAGCAGACCCTATTAACAGGAAATAGGAAGGAATTTGCAGATAATATATATAAGATTGTTGAAGATTTTGATAATATTGAAATAAAGGAGGAACTAATTAAGCCCAAGGTAGGTGTTGTGGGAGAAATATTAGTGAAATTTCACCCTACAGCTAATAATGATATCGTTGAGCTCCTAGAGGCTGAAGGGGCTGAGGCAGTTGTACCGGACTTAATAGACTTTTTGCTATATAGTGCTTATAACAGCAAGATTAAGTATACAAAGCTATCTGGAAGCTATATGAGGATGGTTACCAATGATATTGCCATAAAGCTTATAGAGAGCTATAGAGGTGAGATGAGAAAGGCTTTAAATAACAGCACCCGCTTTGAAGGCCAAAAGATGATTGATGAAGTTGCCAAAGGGGCTGCCAAGCATTTATCCTTGGCAAATCAAACTGGAGAAGGATGGCTGCTGACCGGTGAGATGGTTGAACTTATAGAAAGTGGAGTCAATAATATTCTTTGTCTACAGCCCTTTGCATGTATGCCTAATCACATAACAGGTAAGGGAATGATCAAGGAGCTAAGAAGGTCATATCCACTATCAAATATAGCGGCTATAGACTATGACCCAGGGGCTAGTGAGGTTAACCAGCTAAACAGAATAAAGCTAATGCTGTCAATAGCCTTTAAGAACCTAGAAAAAGAGGGTAAGCTTGCTCTGTAGTCGTAAAAATGACTAATATAACCCCTTGTGCTAGTTCATGCTGCCGGGGGTATTTGATATTTCCTTTTCGTTCATGCTATGAACCTGTTTTTTATATATTTTGAAGGAGAAAACAGA
>JANQEZ010000374.1 GCA_028278115.1 Clostridia bacterium | reverse complement strand
AAAAAGAAGGAAAAGGCTATGGAAACCCTTGAAATATATGTACCCATTGCAAACAGGCTGGGCATATCGAAAATCAAATGGGAATTTGAAGACCTGTGTTTAAGATATATCGACCCCGATGGGTATTATGATTTAGTGGAAAAAGTGGCTAAAAAGAGGAGAGAAAGAGAAGATTATATAAACAATGTCATAAATGAATTAAAGGTAGACCTTGAAGACCATGATATGGAATACGAAATATATGGTCGGCCAAAGCATTTTTACAGCATATATAAAAAGATGGTATATCAGCATAAGACCTTTGAGGAAATATTTGATTTAACTGCAATAAGAGTAATGGTTGACAACGTTAAGGATTGCTATGCCATACTTGGTATTGTACATACTAAATGGAAGCCAATACCTGGAAGGTTTAAAGACTATATAGCTATGCCTAAACCAAATATGTACCAATCCCTTCATACAACTGTTATAGGTTCTATGGGAGAACCCTTTGAGATACAAATAAGAACATGGGAAATGCATAGAGTGGCTGAATACGGTATTGCTGCCCACTGGAAGTATAAAGAAGGTCAAGAAGGCGACGGAGAAGAAATAGACAAAAAACTCACTTGGTTAAGACAGCTTTTGGAGTGGCAAAGGGAACTTAGGGACCCCAAGGAATTTATGGAATCCTTAAAGATTGATTTATTTACTAACCAAGTATTTGTCTTTACTCCAAAGGGAGATGTTATAGACCTTCCGGTTGGGTCAACACCTGTTGATTTTGCATACAAAATACACTCAGCAGTTGGAAATAAATGTATAGGAGCTAAGGTTGATGGACGTATAGTTTCATTGGACCATAAGCTTAAGACTGGAAATATTGTAGATGTGCTTACCTCAAATAATAGTAATGGTCCCAGTAGGGATTGGCTAAAATTTGTAAAAAGTACTCAAGCCAAAAACAAGATAAGGCAATGGTTTAAAAAGGAAAGAAGAGAAGAAAATGCTCAAAGGGGTAAAGAGTTATTAGAGAAAGAGGCAAAAAGATTAAATATTTCATCAAAGGAGCTCCTAAAGAATGAATGGCTTAATATAGTAATGAAAAGGCTTCGATTTAATACTTTAGAGGATTTATATGCGGCTATAGGTTATGGTGGTATTGCATTAAACCAAGTAATACCTAAGCTAAAGGAGCTGTATAGAGCAGAACATAGAGAAAATAAACATATTGAAGAACATGAAGCTATTCAAGCAAATGCTTCAAAAAGAAAATCTGATAAGAAGACGACTCAAGGGGTTAAAGTTAAGGGAATAGATAATATTCTAGTTAGATTTGCAAAATGCTGCAGCCCCGTTCCCGGAGATGAAATTGTTGGATATATAACTAGGGGAAGAGGAGTTACAATACATCGTGGAGATTGTCCAAATATACAAAATGAAGAAAATTCCTTTGAAAGATTGATAGATGTTGGTTGGGATGCTGGTAAGCAAACTTCTTATTCCACTGAAATACAGATAATTGCAAGGGATCGTAAAGGCATTCTTGCAGAGATGACTAATACTATTTCTGAGGTAAAGCTCCATGTTACGGCAATTAATGCAAGGACTACCAAGGAAAAATTAGCTGTCATTAACTTAACTATAGAAATTTCAGATATTCAACAGCTTTCAAAGCTCATGAATAAATTTAAATCAATGCAGGACGTAATTGATGTAAAGAGGGTTACATCCTAAGGTATCTGAAGATACCTTTTAGTTGCAAGTATTAGAGTCTCTCTCATGGGGATAAAAAAACTCAATGTAAAGTTATACATTTTTATATGGATTAATTGGGAGGAAAATATATGAGGGCAGTTGTTCAGAGAGTGAGCAGGGCAAATGTTACAGTAAATGAAGAGGTAACCGGCAGTAGTGAAAAGGGACTTATGATTTTACTGGGGGTTGAGGATGGAGATAGTATAGACGATGTCAAGTATATGGTTGAAAAGACAACTAATCTCCGTATTTTTGAAGATGAAGACGATAAACTGAATCTTTCAGTTTTGGATATAAAGGGAGAAATCCTTGTGGTTTCACAGTTTACCCTATTAGGTGACTGCCGAAAGGGAAGAAGACCTAACTTTATGAGGGCTGCTAAGCCCGAAGTGGCAAATAAGCTCTATGAAGATTTTGTTTCTCTGACTAGAGAAAAGGGAGTAAAGGTTGGTACAGGGGTATTTAGGGAGCATATGATTGTTAATCTCTCCAATGACGGTCCTGTAACGATATTGATTGATAGTAAAAAAATATTTTAGGGAGATGATTCAATGTATTTAGACAAAATACCCTCTGGGGTACATGGGGCAAACTGTTATTTAATTGCTTGCAGTAAGACAAGAAAAGCTGCTATTATAGACCCAGGTGGAGATGCAGAAGAAATTTTAAGAAGAATCAAGAAAAATAATTTTGATTTAGAGTACGTCATTCTTACCCACGGACATGGTGACCATATTGCTGGTGTTCCTAAGATAAAGGAAAGAACTCAAGCAAAAATATTAATTCACAAAAAAGATGAGTATATGGTTAAGAGTGCTGAAAAAAATTTTTCTAGCTTAATGGGTGGACCTGATATTTCATTTAGTGCAGACTTACTGCTAAAGGATGGAGATACAATTTCACTTGGTGAGCATGAACTTAAGGTCATGCATACACCGGGACATACCCTTGGAGGTATATGTATTAAGACTGGAGATATGATTTTTACAGGCGATACCTTATTTGCAGGTTCCATTGGAAGAACTGACTTTGAAGGTGGGTCCTTTGAAGATATTATGACTTCAATAAAGAGCAAGCTTTTGGTGCATGATGATTCAACAAAGATATTTCCAGGTCATGGCTCAGAATCCACAATAGGAGATGAAAAGAGAAAAAATCCATTTATAAAATAATAAATATTGGCAAAGCCCACCCAAAATAATTGACCCAATAGATAAATCATGAATATCCTTAAAGTCATATGGAGAAAATACTCTTATACTAATTTAGGAGGATTTCTTATGGCTAAAAGGGCTATGAATTACTTTAACCAAAAGCATAAAAACAATTTTTTTGATATTAATACCGACGAGTTGATGAGGCTAATTGAAGCTGGATATAAAACCGAGGAGATTTCTAAGGCTTTAAATGTTTCAAAGGAAGAAGTAAATAGACTTAGGAATGAGGTTAATAAATATTAATGTATATAACGAAATAAAATAGAAATATGGTCTATTCAAGAAATTCAAATCTAGCTTAATAAGTGGGTTATATACAGATAAAAGGTGGGAAAATGATAAAGGTAGTATTAAAGGGGCATGATTTTAAATATGAAGTGGGAGAATTAATCAAGGTCTTTGGATTGTTTAAAGAGATATGCTTTAAAGAGGATAAAGACATAATAGATAAAAATGGATTTCTTTTAATAAACGAAGTTTTAAGGAAACATGATGAATATACTGTAATAACAATGCTTTTTGAAAATAATAATTTGCTTTCAGAGGATAAAAGAGCTTTTAAAATTACAAAGCATAATGACCTTGATGAAAGAAAAAATCTAAAGAAAAAGATTAAAATAAGCATATTTGATGTTCTAATAAAGATTAGTAAAAGCAATATTCCTTGGGGAATATTGACAGGAATCAGACCTACAAAGATTGTACATGAGCTTTTAGATAAAAAGTACAGTATAGACAAAATAAATACTTTTCTAAAGGATGAATATAGAATAAGCGATGAAAAGATTAAGCTTCTAACCCAGGTAGCAATCTGTGAGGGTAAATATATTTACCCTATTGATGAAGAGCTCGTAAGCCTGTACATAAGCATACCATTTTGTCCCACAAGGTGTGTGTACTGTTCATTTCCTTCAAATCCCTTAAAAAAAGGAAGTGATAAATCAGACCAGTATCTTTTGCATCTAAAACAAGAGATTGTTAAAACCGGCCAATTGTTAAAGGTGCATGGGAAAAAGCTTGAGAGCATATATATAGGTGGAGGGACACCAACAACTCTAACGTCTACCCAGCTTGATATGCTCATTAACTTTACACTAAAAGCCTTTAATATATCTAGGTTAAAGGAATTTACCGTTGAAGCCGGCAGACCAGATACAATTGATAGAGATAAGCTTACGACTCTAAAGCTAAACGGTGTAGATAGAATAAGCATAAACCCTCAAACAATGAATAAGGAAACTCTAAAGCTCATTGGAAGGCAGCATAGCCCTGAGGATATAGAAAAAGCATTTTATACAGCCAAGGAAATAGGCTTTAAAACCATTAATATGGATATAATACTTGGTCTGCCAAAGGAAGGTCTAAGAGAAGTAAGAAATACCCTTGAAGCAATAAAAAAGCTAGACCCAGAGAATCTTACAGTACATACCTTGGCAGTAAAGCGCAGCTCAAAGCTAAATCAAGACATAGAGGATTTTGAAATGGCTAAAGAAGCCTTAGCAAAGGATATGCTGGCTTTAACTAGGGGATATGCCAATGAAATGGAAATACATCCTTATTATATGTATAGGCAAAAATATATGGTTGGCAATTTAGAAAATGTAGGTTATTCTAAAAAAGGCCATGAATGCATTTATAACATGCAAATAATGGAGGAAAAACAATCCATTATAGCCCTTGGAGCCGGAGCCATATCAAAGATAGCCTTTCCAAAGGAAAACCGCCTTGAAAGGGTTCCAAATGTGAAAAACCTAGATGAATATATAAAAAGGGTAGACGAGATGGTTGAAAGAAAGAGGAAATATTTTAGGTAATACAGTATTTTTCAAAGAGCTTGAAGATTAAGTTTTCTCTAAATTCTTGTCGGATTGAATCATCTTTTTATCAATTTTCTAAATCCCTTTTCTATATAGACATGTGACTGAGAAGTTTTACTTTCAATGTTTTGCTGTGAGCTGTCAGCCAAATAATTAATATAAATAGCCTTGACATACTGCACATATCTAGTTTATAATATTTAAAACTCAAGTTAGATTAAAAAGCTTTGAAGAGGAAGAGTAGCTATGAAAATGATTTTAGCGAACTGGGGACGGTGAAAGCCTGGTATCTGATACTTAGTGAAGACACCTCCGAGCATACTATTGGAAACAAAAGATAGTACGTATACAGGCGTTAACTGTTATAAGTGGGATTATCCAACTAGGGTGGCACCGCGGGAAATACAACTCTCGTCCCTATGTCTATTAAGCATAGGAAGGGAGTTTTTTTTATTGGAGAAAGGGGAAGTAGGTTATGGGTGACGGGTGACGGGTAACAGGTAACGGGTGCTGCAATATTACCGTTTTAGGTCTGATAAAATCTAAATGAAAAGCTGTATCTAACAATAGATTTTTCTCCTGTGAGAATGACCAAAACCCCGTAACCCGATACCCGTAACCCGTCACCTTCCCTAAAGAGATTGACCCCAGAGAAAAAAAGGAGGTTGTAAAATGCTTACAAAAGCACCAAGAGGAACAAAGGATGTAATTCCATCGGATGTTTATAAATGGACATTTGTTGAGGATATGTTTAGAGAGATATGTGAAAAATTTGGATATAGGGAAATAAGGACTCCTGCATTTGAACATACTGAATTATTCAAAAGGGGAGTTGGAGAAACAACAGACATAGTGCAAAAAGAAATGTATACCTTTACCGATAATGGAGGCAGGGAGATTACCCTAAAGCCTGAAGGTACAGCTCCTGTTGTAAGGGCCTTTATAGAAAACAAGCTCTATGCTGATGCACAGCCAACGAAGCTTTTCTATAACACACCTTGCTTTAGATATGAAAGGCCCCAGGCAGGAAGATTTAGAGCCTTCCATCAATTTGGAGTAGAGGTATTTGGAGCAGTAAACCCTTCTGTAGACGCTGAAGTTATAAGTATTGCAATGACTTTCTTTAAAAAACTGGGACTAAAAAACCTTGAGCTAAAGATCAACAGCATAGGATGTCCTGAATGTAGAAAGAAATACAATGAAGCTCTGAGGGAGTTTTTAAATGAAAAGCTTGAGAAACTATGTAAGACATGTGAAGATAGATATGAAAGAAATCCTATGAGGATTATTGACTGTAAAAAGGAAGAATGTCAAAAGGAACTTACAGGTGTGCCATTAATACTTGATTACATATGTCAGGACTGTGAAGATCACTTTGAAAAGCTTCAAAAATACTTAGGGCTAATGGGACTAGAATACGAAATTGACCCAAGGATTGTAAGGGGCTTGGATTATTATAATAGAACTGCATTTGAGATTATATCTAGAGAAATAGGTTCTCAAGCAACGGTTTGTGGTGGTGGACGATATGATGGACTAGTTGAGGAAATTGGAGGACCATCCACGCCGGGGGTTGGCTTTGGACTTGGAATCGAAAGATTATTGTTAACTTTAGAAAATAATAATATTGAAATTCCAAGGCCAAAGGGAATTGATGTATTCATAGTTACAATGGGAAATAGAGCAAATGAAAAGGCTGTGGAAATATCACAAAGGCTAAGGGAAAATATGGTTTCCGTGGATATAGACCATTTAAGTAGGAGTATGAAGGCACAGTTCAAATATTCCAACAAAGTAAACAGCTTGTATACAGTTGTTATTGGCGATAATGAACTGGATAACAATGTTGTATCTTTAAAGAATATGGAAACAAGTACTCAGGAAGAGATAACCTTAGATTCAGTAATAGATGAAATAGTTAATAGGATAAAGTAAAGGCATAAAATATTATATAGGAGGTTTTAAGTCATGGCTGAAATGTTAAATGGAATGAAGAGGACCCACATGTGTGGGGTATTAGGAGCTCAGCATATAGATGAAGAGGTTGTACTCATGGGATGGGTTCAAAGAAGAAGGGATTTAGGCGGATTAATATTTGTAGACCTAAGAGATAGAGAAGGTTTGGTTCAAATAGTTTTCGATAAGGATGTATCAGAAGAAGCCTTTAACAAAGCAGAAAAGATTAGAGGAGAATTTGTAATAGCAGCTCAAGGCAAGGTGAAAAGAAGAGAGTCGGTAAACTCAAATCTGAAAACCGGTGAGATAGAAATATTTGCAGAGGAGCTTAGAATATTATCGGAGTCGGAAATACCACCTATCCATATAAAGGACGAAGATGGAGCTGGAGAGAGGTTAAGATTAAAGTATAGATATCTTGACCTTAGAAAACCTAAAATGCAAAAGATATTAAGAACTAGAAGTAAAATTGCTTCTTCGATTAGAGAATTTTTAGATGAAAATGGATTTTTAGATTTGGAAACTCCAGTACTTACAAAGCCTACCCCTGAAGGTGCAAGGGACTATCTTGTTCCCAGTAGAGTTAATCCAGGAAAATTCTATGCTCTGCCTCAATCACCTCAAATATTCAAGCAGCTTTTAATGGTTTCAGGCTTTGATAAGTATTATCAAATCGTAAAATGCTTCAGAGATGAAGATTTAAGGGCAGACAGACAGCCGGAATTTACTCAAGTAGATATTGAGATGTCCTTTGTTGATGTAGAGGATGTAATAGAAATAAATGAGAAATTGATTCAAAAGCTCTTTAAGGACGTAGATGGCGTAGAGCTCAGCCTGCCATTTATGAGGATGCCATATAAAGAAGCAATGGAGAGATATGGATCAGATAAGCCGGACCTGCGTTTTGGATATGAGCTTAAAAACTTAAATGAAATTGTAAAGGACTGTGGATTTGGAGTATTTGCAAATACAGTAAAGGATGGCAATGACGTAAAGGCAATTAATATTAATGGTGGAGCAGATAAATTCAGTAAAAAGGGTATGAAGAATCTTGAGAAATTTGTTAAGACATATGGAGCAAAGGGTCTTGCTTGGATGAAGCTGACTAGTGAAGGCATAGACTCTCCAATAGCAAAATTCCTAGAGGAAGAAGAAATTAAGGCAATAACCGATAAAATGGAGGCCGCTGCCGGTGATATGATATTATTCATTGCAGATAAACCATCTGTTGTATATGCAGCCCTTGGAGCACTGAGAATTGAAATCGCCAGGAAGCTGGAAGTGATAGACGAAGGCCAATATAAAATACTGTGGGTTACTGACTTCCCTCTGTTTGAATACGACGAAGAAGATAATAGATATTATGCTTCCCATCATCCATTTACTTCTCCAAGAGAAGAAGACATAGAAATAATGGAATCAAACCCTAAAGAAGCTAGGGCTAAAGCATATGATTTAGTAATAAACGGCTATGAAGTAGGTGGAGGAAGTATAAGAATCCATGATTCAAACCTCCAGCACAAGATGTTTAAAGCCCTTGGCTTTAGTGAAGAAGAAGCTAAGGAAAAATTTGGTTTCTTAATTGATGCCTTTAAATACGGCACTCCTCCCCACGGCGGTGTAGCCTATGGACTTGATAGACTTACCATGATTCTAACAGGCTCCGATAACATTAGAGACGTAATAGCATTTCCAAAAACCCAAGAGGCAAGATGTCTACTCACCGATGCACCATCAATAGCTGACGAAAGCCAGCTAGAAGAACTTAGAATAAAACTTTTACAAGAGGAATCTGAATAGAGAAAAGTGAAAAAATTCCCCATATTTGTAGTAGATATAATAATCTAAAAATATGGGGAGTTAATCTTATTTGGGGTATAATAAATATTAAATGACCTATTAGGTTTGACCTAAATCCCAATAGGAAAAAGGGATTAGAGGGCGGTCTTACCTATAAGGCATAACCGAGGTGATATAATGAACTCATATTCAAATGAAAAGGATGCTCTGCTCAAAAGATTAAAGAGAATAGAAGGACAAGTCAAAGGCATTCAGAAGATGATTGAAGAAGATAGATATTGTAATGATATACTAGTTCAAATAGCAGCCATAAGATCTGCCATAAATAAAGTTGGTGGATTAATATTAGAAAGTCATTTGAAGGGATGTATAAAGACTTCCCTTAGTAATAATCCAGATGAAGAAGTAATTGATGAATTGATTAATACCATGGTTAAGTTTATAAAATAAGTGAAATATAGGCAGCTTTTAGATTTAAAAGTATTTAGCTCACTTAGGTAAAACAAAAAATTAGAATTTATGGAGGCAAACATGCAAAGAGAAGGAAAGGTCACAGGGATAAATGGAGAAAATGCAACAGTAATTCTCATGAAGCATTCAGCCTGCGGTGATTGTGGAGCCTGTCAAATGGGCAAAGAAAATATGAATATTACAATAGAAGCACTAAATAATGCCAGTGCTAAAATCGGTGATAAAGTACTGGTTGATATGGATTCACCCGATGTACTTTTCGCAGCCTTTATAGCATACGGCATACCTTTAATAATGCTGATAATAGGAATTGCAGGCAGCGGTTTTTTATTCAATAGGCTAGGCATGACAAATAATCTTGAGCTGTACTCACTAATAGTCGGAGCCATCTTTTTAGCTGCAACATATCTAATAATTAGAAAAAAAGATGAGGAATTTAAAGAAAGTAAAAAGTATGTATCTATAATAACAGAAATCATTGAGTAAAGACATAGACACTTTAATTTTAAAATTAAAGTACTTGTATTGATACCAATAAGAATGACATTAAATACTACGAACTGACAAAGTTAAACCTTTATGCCTAAGAGCCAAGAGCTGAGAGCTAAGAGCCGACTAAGCGTCGATAGACGCCTTAGTCTAGGAGGTGTTCTTATTTGGAGAATGAAGGAATCTTAAAATATATAATGCAAAAAATTTTGCACTATATCGAAGAAGGAGTCCATGTTATCGACAGAAATGGTAAAACCATAATATATACCCCAGCAATGGCAGAAATTGAAGGTCTAGAAGTAAAACAGGTAATGGGTAAACACCTATTTGAGATATTTCCAAGCCTTGACAATGAAACCAGCACCCTCATAAAGGTATTAGAAACCGGGGAATTGATAAATGAATATAAGCAGAGCTATTTGAATTTAAAGGGTAAGAAGATATCTACGATTAATACCACCTTGCCCATAGTTGAAGATGATAAGATTATTGGAGCCATAGAAATAGCTAAGAATATAACTGAGGTAAGCAATCTGTCTGAGAAAATTATAAAGCTTAGACAAAGACTCATAGAGCCCGATACAAGCAAGAGAAAGATAAAAAAACATTATACATTCGATAACATTATTGGAATGAATAAATCCTTTTTAAAGGCCATAGCCTTTGCTAAAAGGGCATGCAAAACCTCCTCTAGTGTTTTAATTTATGGAGAAACGGGTACAGGTAAGGAGCTATTTGCCCAAAGCATTCATTATGAAAGTCATAGAAAGGACAAGCCTTTTATTGCACAGAACTGTGCTGCCCTTCCAGAAACCCTATTGGAAAGTATATTGTTTGGAACCAGCAAAGGGAGTTTTACTGGGGCATTGGAAAGGCAGGGGTTGTTTGAGCAAGCAAATGGAGGAACCTTGTTTTTAGATGAAATAAATTCAATGAGCTTATCTTTGCAGGCTAAGCTTTTAAGGGTACTTCAGGAAGGTTATATTAGAAGGGTTGGAGGTCTAAGGGAAATTCCAATAGACGTGAGAATAATAGCAGCAACAAATGAGGTGCCCCTTGAGGCAGTGAAGAAAAACCATATAAGAAAGGATTTGTACTATAGAATCAATGTAATTGGTATTGAAATACCTCAGCTTAGGAAGCGAAAAGATGATATTACACTTCTAATTGACTATTTCATAAGGCATTATAATGAAAAGCTAAGTAAAGATGTATGGATGATATCTGAGGAGCTTTTGGATGCATTTTTAAATTATAGCTGGCCCGGGAACGTTAGGGAACTGCAAAATTTTATTGAATCGGCGATGAATATGGTTTTAGAGGAGCATGTAATAAAACGAGAGCATCTGCCCTCCTATGTAGAGGAGCTTATGCTTCAGAATAGCTCTTTAAATACAGAGAAAAGAGAATTTGTCCATGTAAACAATTTAGGTGAGTATCTAGAAAGTGTGGAAAGGGATATAATAAAGAGTTATTTAATTAGGAATAATAATAACATTACAAGAACATCCAAGGAGCTTGGACTTTCAAGGCAAAACCTACAGTATAAGATGAAAAAATACAAATTGAATTTCTAGAGCAAAATATTTTGCGTTTAATGCAAATTATTTTGCTCTTTTTTTATTTTAGCAAAATAATTTTAAAATAAAAGAGCATAAATCTATAAAAATTCAGAAATTTATATTAAAGAATCTATAACTGAAAAAATTGAGAAATTGTAATTTAGTACAATTAAGCAATAAAGATAAGAGCGTATATCCATATATAAGAATTTTAACCGCTGTATATTTTAGAGAAGCCTTTGAGAGCATAATTATTAAGCTGGCTTGATTATGCAGAGAAATATTTTTAAAAGAGCAATTTGAAATGGCATAATATTTGCTAATTTAAAAGCTGTGAAGCAACATTGTAAAGTAAAAAAACGTTTCTTATACTTCACTCCTTAAAGTAACTAAGATTTTCTTTGAGAAAGTGAAATGTATAGATGTGTAACCCAAAAGCTTTACTTCAATGCTTTGCTGTGAGCTATCAGCAAAATAGGCATTGTAGTTTTGGTCAGCAAAGGTTAAGTTTTTAAGCCACGCATCTGTATACATATAAAGCTTATAAAAAAATTCGGAGGTGTATTTTAATGGAAAATGTAAAAGTGGTAATTTGGGGATTCGGAGCAATGGGTAGTGGGATGGCAGAGATGTTGTTAAAGAAGAAGGGTGTTGAAATAGTAGGTGTTTGCGACAGAAACAAGGCTAGAGTTGGAAAAGATATGTATGAAGTACTAGGTGTAGAAAGAGGAGACAGAAAGCCAGTTATTATCAGTTCAAACATAGAAGAAGTATTGACTAAAGGGTGCTGTGACGTTTGCTTAACTGCAACTGACTCCTTTACTAAGGCAGCATTTCCAAGACTTAAGTATTGTTTAGAGCAGCAGGTAAACGTTATCTCAACTGCCGAAGAAATGGCATACCCACAGGCACAGGACCCAGAATTAGCAGCAGAACTTGATAGAATTGCTAAGGAAAACGGAGTAACAATATTAGGAACTGGTATCAACCCTGGCCTTATAATGGACTTATTAGTTGTTTGCCTAACTGGATGTATGACAGAGGTTGAGCATATTAGTGCAAAAAGAGTTAATAGCTTATCCCCATTTGGACACACTGTTATGGAAGAGCAAGGTGTTGGAATGAAGGTTGACGAATTCAATAGACGCTGTGAAGAAGGAACTATGGCAGGTCACGTTGGATTTGCTGAATCAGTTCAAATGATAGCAGACGCTATAGGCTGGAAGGTTGATAAATTTGAGCAGCAAATGAAGCCCATTGTTACTAATGTAGATAGGAAGTCTCCACATGGATTTGCTGCTGCTGGCGATGTAGCAGGGGTAAACATGACTGGTCAAGGCTATGTCGATGGAGAGCCAAAAATCGATATGATTCACCCTCAGCAAATCGAACCTGAAATGGAAGGAACCTTCACAGGCGATTATATTGCTATAAAGGGAACTCCAGAAGTAAATATGGCAATAAAGCCCGAGGTAGAAGGCGGACTTGGAACAATAGCTATGTGCGTTAACATGATACCACATGTAATAAATGCATCAAATGGCCTTAAAACAATGCTTGACCTACCAGTACCAAGGGCGATAATGGGTGACATGAGGGATTTTATTGAAAGATAGTTATGACCTATTAGGTATTCCTTTTGAGTCGGGTACAACCTATGTGGTCAGAACTCTAGGGACAGGTGCTTTCTCTTAGGCTGAACTTCGAGGTCGGGTACAACCTATTTGGGCATGACTCTAGGGACAGGTACACTCTCTTAAGTTGACACTCAGGGTCGGGTACGAGGTTTAAAGGGCAGTTACGACCTATTAGGTATTCCTTTAGGGGCGGTTACAACCTATGTGGTCAGAGCTCTAGGGACAGGTACACTCTTTTAGGTTGACATTCTGGGTCGGGTACGAGTTTTAAAGGGCAGGTACGACCTATTGGGTATTCCTTTAGGGGCGGTTACAACCTATGTGGTCAGAACTCTAAGGACAGGTACACTCTTTTGAGTTGGCATCTGTGGTCGGGTACAAGTTTTAAAGGGCAGTTACGACCTATTGGGTATTCCTTTAGGGGCGGTTACAACCTATGCGGTCAGAACTCTAGGGACAGGTACATTCTTTTGAGTTGACATCTGTGGTCGGGTACGAGATTTAAAGGGCAGTTACGACCCATTGGGTATTCCTTTAGGAGCGGTTACAACCTATGTGGTCAGAACTTTAAGGACTGGTGCTTTCTCTTAGGCTGAATTTCGAGGTCGGGTACAGGATTTTGGTCGGACCTTAAAGGGTCGTTGCGACCTAGTAGGTATTTCTTTTGGGTCGGTTACAAGTTTTAGGGTCTTTTTAGTATCTAGTAACGGACCTAAGAGTTATGACTCATAAGGGTGTACCTTTGTAACGAACCCAAGAGCTACGACCTATATAGATGTACCCGCCCCTCAAGAATGACCTCTAAGAGTGTACCCGTCCCCAAAGAATGCCCCTTCAGATTGTACCCGACTTTTAAGAATGACTTATAAGATTGCAACCGTCTCATAAGAATGACTTATAAGATTGCAACCGTCTCATAAGAATGACCCTTTAGATACAATAATTGCGAGGTG
The DNA here is from genome assembly GCA_028278115.1 of Clostridia bacterium. Classification (GTDB taxonomy): domain Bacteria; phylum Bacillota; class Clostridia; order Peptostreptococcales; family Caminicellaceae; genus JANQEZ01. Next base: position 14,879 of record JANQEZ010000374.1, on the reverse strand, counting down.
AAAGCTATGAAAGCCAAAAGAGGCGATTGGGTTAATATATACAATATGGTACTTACGCCTGAGGAAAGGGCTCCACAGGTTCCGGAGGATACTAAGAAAGTACCTCTTGAGACTTGGGTGAAGGGGTTTATTAAGCAGGATGCCGAGATAGGGGATGAGGTAGCTATTGAAACTATCACGGGACGAGAAGTGAGGGGTAAGCTGGTTGAGGTGAATCCTTCATATAGTCATTCCTTTGGAAATACAGTACCAGAAGTATTTAAGATAGGTCTTCAATTAAGGGAAATACTGTTTGGAGGTGAAGACCATGAGTAAGGATATGAGCTATAAAGGAGTTATGTCTCGCAGAAATGAAATAATGAAAAAAGCTGTAGGTATAGACTACGATATGTTTGAGGGTGAAGGAATAGCCTTTGACTATGAAAGAATGATGAGGGAAACTGGGTATACCCTTGAAGAAATGATGGAAATACAAGGCTCTACAGGTGTTGGCAATACACCCCTATTAGAGCTGAAAAATATTACAAGTCTAGCTAGAAAATTTGCTAAGAAGGGTAAAGGTGCTAGGATATTTATAAAGGATGAAGCAGCCAATCCTTCGGGAAGCTTTAAGGCTAGGAGAGCGGCCAATGCAGTATATCATGCTAAGAAGCATGGCTACAAAGGAGTAATAGCTGCAACTAGTGGTAATTACGGTGCAGCAGTGGCTAGTCAAGCGGCTATACATGGTTTAAAGTGTATTATAGTTCAGGAATGCTATGATAGTAGAGGTGTGGGTCAACCGGAAATAATCGAAAAGGCAAGGAAGTGTGAAGCCCTTGGAGCAGAGGTGATTCAGCTTACAGTTGGCCCAGAGCTGTTCTATACATTTTTAAGATTACTTGAAGAAACGGGATACTTTAATGCCTCTTTATATACTCCATTTGGTATAGCAGGAGTTGAGACACTTGGATATGAATTATCTAGGGAAATGAGGGAATTAATAGGTAGAGATCCCGATGTAGTGGTTTGTACAAATGCAGGTGGAGGAAACCTTACGGGTACAGCTAGGGGTCTTATGAAAGCTGGAGCTGAAGCTACTCAAATTGTTGGAGCTAGTGTGAATCTCAAGGGATTACACATGGCAAGCGACCAGCAGTTTAACAAAAAATCCTTTACTACTGGACATACGGGTTTTGGAATCCCATTTGCAACATGGCCCGATAGGTCCGATGTTCCTAGATCGGCGGCAAGACCCCTTAGATATATGGATAGATATGTAACGGTGAATCAAGGTGAAGTTTTCTATATGACCGAGGCCCTTGCACAGCTTGAAGGACTTGAAAGGGGTCCCGCAGGAAACACATCACTTGCAGCGGCATTTAGCTTAGCACAGGAGTTAGATAAAGATAAGGTAATAATCGCCCAGGAAACAGAATATACAGGAGCTGGAAAGCATATTCAACCACAGCTTTCTTTTGCTAGGAAAAATGGAATAGAGATTAAATTTGGAAACCCAAGGGAAGAAATTCCAGGCGAAAGCATTATACTACCCCAGCATCCAAGCTTAATAAAAACAGTAGATATTGATTTAAACAAAATTAAAAAATCCTATATAAAAAACTGCTTGGAAAACAACCATATAAGGGAAGTAAGGGATGAGGATATGGAGTTTTTAGCAACCGATACTAAATCAGATTTAGCCTTTGTTAAAAAGATTATTAATCAATTGAAATAACCCGGTATTGAAGAAAAGGAGGAAAAGTATGAAAGGCCATATAAAAAGAGATGATGATTTTAAAAAGAGAAGAGCACATCTAGCTAAGCTTTCCGACGAAGAATTAAAGCAAAGGTTTTGGGAGCTTGCAGAAAAGACGGTAGAGCCTCTATTAGAGCTGGCAAGAACCCACACCAGTCCGTCAATTGAACGCTCAGTACTTCTAAGAATGGGTTTTTCAAGCCTAGAGGCTAAGCCTTTAGTTGAAGGAGCTATTGACAGAGGCCTAATAGGTAAGGGCGTAGGTCATGTTGTATATAGAGTTTCTAAGGAAAAAAATATCCCTCTAAGACAAACCGGGCTTGAAATGATTGAAGGAAAGCACTGGGATGATGCGGTAACAATCTTTAAAGGAGGGAATAGGTAGTGAAAAAAGTAGATATAGACCAAAAAATGGATATTAGAGATATACTTAGCAACTTAGAGGACTATACTCCAAAAAGAAGAGGATGGACTTGGAGAAAAAAGGTTGACAATTTGCAAGTAGGTCCACATACCTATACTGATTGTTCAGAGCCTTTAGAGAACTCCATAGGAATTCCAGCGGCAGTTCGTTATTTTGAGAACCTAGACCCTCAGCCCCAGGAGACAATCACTACTGAGATTGCTTCGGGAAGATTTGAAGATGATATTAGAAGAATGAGAATGGCCGCTTGGCACGGTGCCGATCATATCATGGTTATTAGAACTGCTGGACAGTCCCACTACGATGGACTAATAGAAGGGTCACCTCAAGGTATAGGTGGTATTCCCGTAACTAGAAAGCAAGTTAGAGCCCAAAGGAAGGCTTTAGATTTCATAGAAGAAGAAGTAGGTAGACCAATAAATTATCATTCATATGTATCTGGTGTTGCAGGTCCCGATATAGCTGTTATGTTTGCTGAAGAAGGAGTAAACGGTGCTCATCAAGACCCTCAATACAATGTGCTGTATAGAAATATCAATATGATAAGGTCCTTTGTAGATGCAGCAGAGTCGAAGAAGGTAATGGCATGGGCTGACATGGCTCAAATAGATGGTGCTCATAATGCCAATGCAACGGCAAGGGATGCTTGGAAGGTTATGCCTGAGCTTATGGTTCAGCATGGGCTTAACTCAATCTTTTCCCATAAGGTTGGAATGAAGAAGGAAGATATATGCCTTTCAACTGTACCTCCATCGGCTGCTCCAGTTCCATGTACAAAGTATGACCTGCCCTATGCAGTGGCACTTAGAGATATATTCTCCGAATATAAAATGAGGGCACAGCAAAATACTAAATATATCACTTCATCCTCAAGAGAAGCTACAGTAACCCATGTCATGAACATGATGATTTCTAAGCTTACAAGTGCTGATATACAATCTACAATCACTCCTGATGAAGGTAGAAATGTACCTTGGCATATGTTCAACATAGAAGCCTGTGATACTGCAAAGCAAACATTAGTAGGGCTTGACGGCTTACTCAATATGGTTGAGCTAAAAAAAGACGGTTATTTACCTGAAAAGGTTAGAGAATTAAAGGAAAGAGCAGTACTTTATCTGGAAGAATTACTAGAGGTTGGTGGATACTATGAAGCAGTAGAAAAGGGATTCTTCGTAGACTCAGGAATGTATCCTGAAAGAAATGGCGATGGTATTGTTAGAAAAATTGATGGTGGTATAGGTGCTGGAACGGTATTTGAAAGAGATGAGGACTATATGGCTCCTGTAACTGCCCACTATGGATATAATAACATTGCCCAGTATGGCGAAGCTGCTGTAGATAATCCTTCAAGTCTAATTGATGGATGTACACTTGAAAAGCCGGAGAAGATAATATTCATTAATGAATTAGATGAAAATGATAATGTTAGCAATCGTTTAGAGGAGTCTGAAAAATATAGAAATACTAATATGGTTAAACCCGAGGTCGAGTGGCTTGCCGACGGGACTGTTCAAGTGGAAATATTCCTTCCAACCAGCAAAAGAGTTGCAGAGTTTGCTGCAATAGAATTTGCTAAGAAGATGAATTTAGTAGACCCTGAAGTTATGCATACTGAAGTTTTACATCCATCTGAGGGAACAAGGGTTCAAGTAAAGGGGAAGGTAGAATTTGACCTAGACATTTCTACTTTAGAGATTCCACCGGAGCCTGAAGTAATGAGCGATGAAGAGCTTTGGGAAGAAATTGAAAGAAAACCCATTAAGGTTGTTGCCGCAACAGTTGGAGAAGATGAACACTCTGTTGGGCTTCGTGAGGTTATTGATATTAAACATGGAGGTATAGAAAAGTGGGGTATAGAGGTTGAATACCTTGGGACTTCGTGTCCAATAGAAAAGCTTGTGGATGCTGCTATAGAGCTTAACGCCGATGCTATCCTTGCCTCTACGATAATAAGTCATGATGATATTCATTATAAGAACATGAAAAAAATCCACGAATATGCAATAGAAAAGGGTGTAAGGGATAAAATAATGATAGCATGTGGAGGTACTCAAGTTACACCGGAAATAGCAGTTAAACAAGGTATTGATGCTGGATTCGGAAAGACCTCCAAGGGAGTACACGTTGCTACGTTCTTAGTTAATAAGAGAAGGGAAATGGAGAGGAATGAAGATTGATGTCTTGGTTGCTGAAATTGGCAGTACGACCACAGTAGTAAACGCCTTTAGCGATATAGAAACTGACCAGCCTAGATTTTTAGGTCAAGGGCAGTCTCCTACCACTGTACTAGAAGGAGATGTAAATATTGGATTGAATAGAGCAGTTAAGAGCCTTAGAGAAAATCTAGGACTAGATGAGATAAACTATGACGAAATGCTTGCTACCAGCAGTGCTGCAGGCGGTCTTAAGATGACAGTACACGGGCTGGTCTATGATATGACAGTAAAGGCTGCTAGAGAGGCAGCCCTTGGAGCAGGAGCCAATATTCACATGGTAACTGCAGGCAGGCTTAGGAGATCCGATATAAAGAAGATAAAGGATATAAGTCCAAACATAATTCTTTTGGCAGGCGGCGTGGATTATGGTGAAAGAGATACTGCCCTCAATAATGCCGAAGTTATAGCAGGACTCAATATAGATGTTCCAGTAATATATGCCGGCAATATTCAGAATCATGAAGACGTTAGAGAAATCTTCAAGGAAAAGGGGAAGGCAAACCTTTTGTATATAGTAGATAATGTATATCCTAAAATAGATGTATTAAACGTAGAGCCCACAAGGAAGATTATCCAGGACGCCTTTGAAGACCATATTATTCATGCACCGGGTATGACGAGGCTTAGAGACTTTGTAAACGGACCCATTATACCTACTCCTGGTGCAGTTATGGAGGCATCAAAGCTTTTAAAAGATCATATAGGGGATTTAGTTACATTGGATGTGGGCGGGGCAACGACAGATATTCACTCGGTTACAGAAGGCAGTGAAGAAGTAAGTCGTATTCTCATAAGCCCTGAGCCAGTTGCCAAGAGAACTGTTGAAGGGGACCTGGGTGTATATATAAATATGAGAAATATTGTGGAAATGATAGGTATTGAAAGATTATCTAAAGACTTAAATATGGAGACTGAAAGGATAGAGAATCTAATAGATAACCATGTACCTATACCAAAAACTGACCATCAAAAGAAATTTGTTGAAAGACTTGCCCTAGAAGCTGTTATAACCTCTGTCCATCGTCATGCCGGAGGCTTTAGAGATATCTATGGCAGCAGCGGTAAGAAGACCTTAGCCCAGGGTAAAGACCTCACAAATATAAAATGGATAATAGGCACTGGAGGAGCATTAACCAGACTGCCAAACAGAATTAATATATTAAAACAGATTTCCTTAAGCAATAAAGGAGATAAACTCCTCCCAAATAATGAAGCAAAAATATTAATCGACAATAATTATATAATGGCTTCCCTTGGAGTATTATCCAAGAAATACAAAGAAGCAGCTTTGTATTTGTTAAAGCAAAGTCTCAAGGTGTCTTAAGGGGCATTCTTAAAAGTCGGGTACAGTCTGAAGGGTCATTCTTGAGGGGCAGGTACAATCTGAAGGGTCATTCGTGAGGGACGGGTACGGTCTTAGAGGTCATTCTTGGAGGACGGGTACAGACTTAAGGGGCATTCTTAAAAGTCGGGTACAGTCTTTAAGGTCATTCTTGAGGGACGGGTGCAGTCTTATGAGTCATTCTTGGAGGACGGTTACAATCTTAGAAGTCATTCTTAAAAGTCGGGTACAATCTGAAGGGTCATTCTTGAGGGGCGGGTACATCTATATAGGTCGTAGCTCTGGGGTTCGTTACAGCGTTACGACCCTAATAGGTCACATTTATAAGGTCTGTTACAAAATCCCATTAGCTCGACCCTAAAACTTGTATCCGACCCCGGTTGTAAACCTAAGAGAGTGTACCGATCCCTAGAGTTCTGACCACATAGGTTGTAACCGACCAAAAAGGAATACCCAATAGGTCGTAACTGCCCTTTAAACCTTGTACCCGACCCCGGTTGTCAACTTAAGAGAGTGTACCGGTCCCTAGAGTCCTGCTTAAACAGGTTGTACCCGACCCAAAAGAAATACCTAATAGGTCGTACCCGTCCCATCAGATTTGACCCATTAGAAAAAACATGAGGTGATTATATGTCCATTTGCCCAAGGCTTGAAATAAGCATAGATAAGGTTAGACATAATACAAAGACTTTAGTAGATTCTGCTAGAAGGCATAATATAGATATAACAGGTGTAACAAAGGTTTTTTGTGCCATACCACAGGTTGCCGATGCAATGGTTAAGGGTGGAGTCAAGTATTTAGCCGATTCTAGAGTTGAAAACTTAATGAAGCTTGAGAATATAAATATTCCAAAATGGCTTTTAAGGCTGCCAATGCAGAGTCAAGCAAGGGAGATAGTAAAATATGCAGATATAAGTCTTAACTCTGAGCTTATGACCATAAAAAAGCTTTCAGCGGCTGCTAGAGAAGCAAATCTTATTCATAAAATAATTTTAATGATTGATTTAGGAGATTTACGGGAAGGCTTATGGCAGGATAAGGTCGAAGAAGCAGTAGAGGAGATATTGAAGCTTGAAGGTATAAAATTAGTTGGAATAGGAACTAACCTTACATGCTATGGCGGAGTAGTTCCCAATAGTGAAAATCTAGGAAAACTCTCAAAGATGGCTGAAAAGCTGGAAAAGGACTTTGATATTGAGCTAGAAATTATATCAGGTGGAAATTCGAGCAGTCTTGATTTGCTTGAAAAGAAAGGAATGCCTGAGAAAGTGAATAACCTAAGGCTAGGGGAGTCAATACTACTTGGCAGGGAAACAGCCTATGGAAACCCTATAGAGGGAATCTATCAAGATGCCTTTCAGTTGGTGGCAGAGATAGTAGAGCTAAAGGAAAAGCCAACTGTACCCGTAGGTGAAATAGGTATGGACGCCTTTGGAAATAAACCTGTTTTTAAAGATAAAGGGATTAGAAAAAGAGCTATTCTTGCAGTGGGAAGACAGGATGTAAATCCTAGTAACATAATTCCAGTAGATGATAAAATAAGAATTTTTGGTGCTAGCAGCGATCATTTGATTATTGATGTAACAGATTCTAAAGAAGAGTATAGAGTCGGAGATGAGATAAGATTCAATCTAGAATATGGTTCATTACTTGGACTAGCAACATCTGAGTATGTATATAAGCAAATTAAATAATAGAAGTTAATAACTGAGAAAAAGCTAGATGAAAAATCTAGCTTTCAGATTGTTGACAAAGTCAACAAGATGACAGGCTTTCCCGAAATCCGAAGTTCGAGGCGTGCTGAAAGTGAGAGGTCGCAGAGTATAAAGAAATACGTAAGAGTTCTCACTTGAAGCAACAACGAAGAAATTCGGGTTTCGGGGAAGCCTGAAAGCTAGATGGAAAATCTAGCTTTTTCTTTTTGATTAAAAAATTAGAACAAATTTGGCTTGTATTCATATTATGAAATAGGAGGTGTTTTTATGGCTGTGGAAACAACGGGTGATAGATTTGAAGCCAGTGCAGTATGCCAAAAAATTGTAGCTTTATTCGGACAGCAAGCTCTTACAGCCTTTGCTGCCCAGGTGCTTAGTATATACGATAGTCAATTTGCCATAGTTAGTAATACAGAGGATGATGATGAGATACTTATATGATTTAAAGATAGGGGGATATTCACTTGAAAATCGAGTTTTCAAAGGATGGAGTTAAAATAGATTCAAATAAAATTGATCCGCTCAATATTAAAGTGGAAGGGTATGAATTGATATCTGCCATTGAGAAAAATAAAAGGGACCCACTGGAAATATTGGAGGCCCTTGTATCTATAAAAAAAGACAAGAATAAAAGGGAAAGGTTTAACGCAATTAAGTCAATGGAGAAAAAGTAAAAGTTTAGATTTGTATATTTTTTATAGATGTGTGACTGAGAAGTCTTACTTTCAATGTTTTGCTGTGAGCTGTCAGCCATTAGCTATTAGCCAAATAGGTATAATATCCTTGGTTAGAAAAAATCTTTAAAGAGAGCTAAGCTTCTAAGTGACAAATCTATATATATAACAGGAGGTTAATAAATGTCAGACCAATTTAGAGCACATGCAGTGTGCCAGAAGATAGTAGGCTTATTTGGCCAGCAGGCATTAACAGCTTTTGCAGCCCAAGTACTGGAAGTATATGATGCTCAACTTGCTATTGCAAGAAACACTCAGGAGGATACGACAGAGGAGTAATTAAAATATATATAAGGAACCAACTTGAAAAAGAAAGAAATTATATTGATGAGAGGGGGATTATGATATTTTATTTTCGCTTACGCAATGAACCCGTTTTTTATATACTTTAAAGGTGAAAACAGATTCATTGAAATCACTAAAATAAAATATCATAATCCTTTTGGTTTTATTTCACTCTATTGTTGGTTGCCTATAGATTAAAACCTCTTTATGAAAAATTAAGGAGGTTTTTTTTATGAATTTATAAAATTCTTGAACCTTTTTATTTTTATCAACATATACATAATATAGTAAGCATTATTAATAGGGAGGCCAAGTTATGGCAGAAAAAGACGAAAAAATCATATCGGAAATTGATAAGGATAGAGGATACTATATGAGGTCTGATATTGTTGACCAAAGCAATATTATTAGTCAATCCAATATGGCACTGTCAGTTTATTCCGTAATTACACAGTCCCATTCCTCAGTTAAGATAATTAACGCTGGATTAAATGAGGGAGATGAAGACAAAGATGAATGATAGCTGGATTACTATAAAATGTACAAAAAAGAAAAAGAACATACCATCGGAGATTCGTATAGAGAAAAACGGCAGGGTCTTTATAGACGGAAAGCTACATAGCGAAAGCAATCCTAAATTTAAAAATCTCCATATTGACGTAGAAAGACAAGGCAGAGTAAATACAGGAGAAGAAACTCTAAAGATGATTAAAAGTCAAAAAAGTGCCAAAAAAGGAGAAACAGTAGTTATAAAGGATATAAAGGATAAAGAAAAAAAAGAAACCACTATAGTGAAGTTTTAGAGTTGTTTTTACTCATTAGGACCCTAAAAGAATGACCAAAGTTCGCACCTTGCACCCAAAATACCATAGCATTTTACAAAAGGAGTATTTAATATGAAGCATAGCCATAATCAAAAGGAAGTAATAGATGAAAATATAACAAAATTAAAGCTTGATGATTACATAATCGAATTTTCAGGCTGGAATAAAAGAGGAAATCCCCATGAATTAATAGAGAAATTATACGAATTAGGTCAAGATACAGCAATGGATCGAGATGAGAAAAATAGAGATTTAAAATCAATAATTAAGGAATATATGAATAATTAGAGAGATTTTATATGTAAAATCATATGCATAAGCAATAAGATATTAGATTGGGTGATAAGGGTGAAACTATTAAAGCTATCAAAGCTTCAAAATTTATGTAACCAAGGCAATATAGCTAAATCCCATAAAACATCTCTATTTCAGTATAATTATATAGTTATGATTGGGACTAAAAATATAAATAATAATACAATTAGTTTAAAGCATATACCTATTAAAGCAAATATCAGTAAAGATGGTGAAATACATATATCTGGTATTGATGCTGCTATCAGTGAAGACAACATATACATTCATACAGATAGAAAGGTCACCGATAGTAAAGGATGAGGGAAGGGGTATTTTTGGATGGAAGAAGATATGAACAAAGGTAGAAATATTGAATATAATTTTTTAACAAACCTCAATAACCAATCAAATATAGTTAATAGTGACAATGTCTCTAATCAGCAAATTAATTCAGTATTTATACTTGTTTCACCCTATTACATAAATGAATTTAGTATAGAGGATATAAACATCTGCTTAAAAGTAGATGAAAAAGGAGATGTTTTTCTAAATAATGAAAGGTATGAAGCAATTGAAGTTAAGCCGGGGGTTAAAATATTTGGCATTTTAAAACGATGAATGGAGAGAATTAAGGTGAAGTGTTCTATCTGTGATGAAAAAGAAATAATAAAAATATATAGGCAAGATAATGTGAAATTTCAGTGTGAAAAAGGTCATAAATGGTTTGAGAATTATAAAGACAATGGTGGTCAGCATAGAAGACCCTATTCATATGAAATTCAGCTTGAGGATATTCTTTTTCCAAGAGAAAGAGAAATATATAGAAAGCTGTTAGATGATATAGAAAAAAATAATTATTTATACAACACTATAGAGCCGATGTCAAAGGCTCAGATGCTTATGAAGAACTGCGGCATCACGAAAGAGGATATGCTAAATATTTTTAGGAAGATAAGGGATTTTGAAAACAAGTATAAATATTACTATGAATAAACTAGTGATAAATAGCACTACTTATAAAAAACAAAGGATTAGATATTTACAAAACACAGCTAATAGAAGACAAGGTATATGTTTTCTATTAGTATTTTAAATTTAAATTAAAAAACTAAAACCATCTTTTTAATACTTGTAACCTAAAAATGATTATTGAATATAGTGAAGTAGTGAAGGGATTTGAAGGGGGGTAAGCCATGAGTCAAGTATACTATTTAATAGCTTTTAATTCAATAAATCACGCTAATTACTTTGAAAGTGAACTAAGAAAATATGGGCATAAAATAGTCATGATCGAAACTCCCAAGTATTTAAGTAAAGATTATTATGTGGCATTAAAAATTACTGAAGATGCTCTATCGCTTGCTAAGGAAAAAACTAAAGAAATAAATTTAGAAAGCTTTAAAATATTTAAAGAACTTGTTGATGGTGAGAAAAAAACATATGAAAAGCTTGAGCTGAAAGAAGAATACGATAAAAAATTATTGGAGATATTGTTTCCTCCTGAAGTTAGGTCACCAAATAATAGTAAAGAGGAGATATCTAAAAAAACCAATGATACCAATATAAATAGTGATAAACAAGAGAACAAAGAAGATGCTAAAGCATATAATATAGTGAACAAAAAAACATCAGAAAATGATAAAGATGTAGAGAAAAAGAATGATTCAGAAGAAAAACTAAAGTCAAAATGCTCTGAAGAAAAAATTGTGTCCGAGCAAAAAACTGACCCTATAGAATTAATTAGAAGATTAATTCGTATAGGAAAGCAGGCAGACCGACTATGAAGGAAGGATAAGATGGAGACTGAAAAAAATTACTTGATTGTGTTTGATTCCAAAAATCATGCATATTTTTTAGAGGATTTGCTGATGAGGAAGGCTTATGATGTGGAATACCTTCAAGCTCCGCAGTATTTGTCTAAGAGCTGTAGTGCTTCGCTAAAGATAAATAAGGATGCTTTGAAGTTTTCTATGGAAATGATTGAAACCTTTGACCTAGAAGTATATAGAATATATAAGAAAAACAGAATCAAGGGAAAGATTACCTATAGAGTGGTAAATATTCAATCTTAAAATTGTATCACAAGTTTTGTAATTAAAAATATGATAGTAGTGCAGAGGGGGATATTTTGTGAGTAAACCAAATAAGAGTATGGAAGAGATAGTTGTAAATAATATTATTTTAGATTCAGATGTAGGCGAGCACAGCATCGAAGTTCAAGCATTAGAAAATGTTGAAGATAGTTTAAACTGTGGATTTGAAGATGCTGATTGCTGCTTTGATATGTCTGAGGATATTTATTTCGATAAATGCCAGGATAACGAAGAAAAAACAATAGGGCCTGTAATGCTAAGATGTCAAGCAAGACTACTAAAAATAAATGTTATACTTAAAAATGTTTGTAGAGGTAGAAAAATTGCTTTAGGAGTAATCGTATGTGAAGGTAAATCAACTAAAGGCTTTAAGGGAACTGAAATCGAGATACCTGGTAGACCTAGTAGTGGATGCACCACAATAAAGATTAATAACTTCTGCTTTGTTCTCCCTGAGAAAAGCATTTGCGATAAGAGAAAGTTTGAAGTAAAGGTTATAGCTCATTATACAGATTTAAATCCACTCTATAATTGTTCATGCTAAATATATCTTAATTATAAGGAGTGTAGGAGGCTAGTTTCACTAACCCTCTACACTCCTATTAAAACCAATAAATGAAATTCTAGGTTTAAAAGTACCAAAGATAGTACTTACATTGAAATGAGTTAAATCTTGTGCATAGTTGGAGCTAAAATTATATCTTATATAATCCTGCCCTTGAGCTTTTGAATCAATACTTGGAGGACTCCACTTAAAACCGTTGTCAGTAGAATAACTGCTGTGTAATTGATCTAATTGAACCCACATAGTCCATAATACATTGTCTATTTTAGATATTGAGGGAAATGAGCAATTAGAAGGATGGGATAAATTATTTATATTGGAAGCTGCAAATGAATTGTTATTAAGAATACAATTAGTATACTTAATTACCAAATTACCATCTGTGAACTCTGACCATGATAAATGCAAAAGATTTTCTTTATCATTGAGTACTGAGAAATGAATCTTCTTACCATGTGTATTTATAATTGATATTGGATGAGCCCATTTTTTTTCACTCTTAACAAAGCTGCTAGAATAGATTTTATCATCTTTTAAGTAGATAATAGTAGAAAAATTTGATATAGATACAACTTTAAAGGGAGACGGAAAAGGATATGAATAATGTGCGTCAATACAATGCTCATACCATTTACTTCCATCATAATAATGACTAAGCAATGTCCAAAGGCTAGGTTTCTGCAGCTCCCTAAAATAGTATATTATATGCAGATCTTTATTGGATTTCATAATAAAAGGAAAGAGCAATTCATATTTTTCACTATCAAAGGAAAATAGTTTCTTTTTATTAATAGGATTGTTTTTATCTGAATAAAGATATAAAACATCTCCAGTTTGCATAGCTGCAATTCCATAAACATTGTCAGCTTCATTAATTTGTATATTAATTAGATGTTCATCTATGTTATCAAGGATTTTTACTGAGGAACTTTGGCTTTTATGGAGGTTAAATTCTTTTAAGAAAAGGCAGTTATCGGCTGTATAAAAGTATAATAGATCTCTATTTGATTTTCGGATAACATTATGAAGAGTATTAATAAATGCCATATTTACACACCTTTATATTATTATTGGATTTTACATTACTTAAGTAAGCTGCATAATTTTAACTTGGCGAAGTTGCATAGTATAGATGGTATAGCTCTAGAGAATTTAAAGTCATATATAGTAGTAGGTTTTTCGGGAGTAATTATGCAATTTGCTCACTTATAAAAAATATATGCCTGAATAGACAATATATAACAACATTTATCACAAGCTTTATACTGGATTCATATATTAGAGTAGGGGATAGAGAAAGACCAAATAATTATCACCTTGATAAGAATAAAACATATACTGTTATCAGAAAGACAGTGGATAGTATTTCACTTTAAGCATTAAAAAAAGGGAGGTAAAAAATATATGCAACGTGATTTTGACGATTGCTGCACAGGAAAAGTAAAATGTAAGAGGCCTATTAGACCTAGTGATATAAAAACAGAGTGTATCTTTGTTGAAAAAGTATTTGACTCAAGAATTTTCAAAACTCAAGAGGTAGTAGACTGTTGCCCATGCCCTATCGAAATTGATAGAGAAATAGTAGAAATAGTGGAAGACACAGTAGAAGTAACATGTAAGGTTATCAAGTTTGAGCCTAGGATTGAAATGTTAAAAATTAATGGTCAGATGATAGACCCTTGTGATTATGACAATGTAGTTAAGGGCCCTGGTGGAATGGAACAAATAAACCTTAGAGGACTTGACATAGATTTCAAGGATTGCATTGAAAAGGGTAAAGGCGTAAAAGTAAGTGTTAGACAAAAAATATCAGTTGATTGTAAAGTAAAGGTAACTGTTAGTGGAGAAGGCATCAAGTATGATGAGCATGGTTGTCCTATTAAGGTTGCATTTACTGGCTGTGACATAATTGAATGTTGTTTTGAAAACATCAGAGTAAGATTCAACGATATATGTATACCAAACAATAATGCAGTATTCCCAGTTTTAATAGGAGATGCTTGTGCTGCTAACTGTCTATTTGACTTAGATTGTGCAGAATTAATTGAAGATTGTGATTGTGGCTCAGATAAAATTAAACTTTGGGGAGAGTTAATCTTCTGTATTAAATGTGAAAAGAAAATAAAATTCCCAGTGGAGCTTTGTGTACTGACTACTGGTTTCTGCCAAGAACCAGAAGTAGATTTCACAAGATGTGGTCCAAATGACTTCCCAGAGTTATTCCCTGTATCATACCCAGAAGATGGGCATCCCCACATATTTGCACAAGAGGAAGTAGTAGAAATAATTGAAGAGCCCTATGAAGAATCATTTGAAGAATCATTTGAAGAAGAGGAAATATACGAAGAATTATTAGACATGGATTAATGGAATGTAAGGATAAAAAAATTGAGATAAAATTCAATCTATAGAATAAGAGAAGTCAACATTTCTCTTATTCTTTTTTTCAAAGTCCATTTAATTAAAGTAGATATATACTTCTTTTTCTCTATGCTCTGCCATCCATAAAGCTGCTAATAAATTAACTCGTTGTGCTAGTAAAACATTAATTTTAGTTTATCAATACTTAAGGGGGTTTTGATATTTCATTTGAGTGATTTTTATGAATCTGTTTTAACCTACAAAATATAAGAAAAACAGGT
>JANQEZ010000370.1 GCA_028278115.1 Clostridia bacterium | reverse complement strand
CTTTCTTATCATTTTGACTCTCCTTTTTGAATAAATATTCTCATAGGTACTTAATCATTATTTTCACCTATACTACCAACTTTATCATTTACTTCCTTTACATTAAATCTATTAGCCATTGTTTCAGGTTGAACAGCTGATAATATAAGATGATCGCTGTCACATATTATAACAGCCCTTGTTCTTCTACCATAGGTGGCGTCAACAAGCTTTCCCTGATCTCTAGCTTCGTTTATCATCCTTTTTATGGGTGCAGATTCTGGTTTAACAATTGCAATAATTCTGCTAGATGAAATCATATTGCCAAAGCCGATATTAACTAATTTTAAATCCATTACAATCCTCCTGCTACTCTATATTTTGAACCTGTTCTCTGATTTTTTCCAATTCACTTTTTATTTCAATTACCATAGAAGATATATTAATATCAGAAGATTTCGAGCCAATGGTATTAATCTCCCTATTCATCTCTTGAATTAAGAAGTCTAGTTTTCTACCTACAGCACCTTCCTCATTTGTGATATTATTAAGCTGCTCTAAATGGCTAAATAATCTAACTATTTCCTCAGCTATATTGCTTTTGTCAGCATATATAGAAACCTCTTGGGCTAATCTATCTTCGTCAATTTCGATTACATCCTCAGTCAGTTCTTTAATTCTATCATATAGCTTTGTACAATATTCCTTAACTATTATTGGCGTACGGCTTTCAATTTCCTTTACAATATTATGTATAGCATTACTTCTACTTTTTATATCCTCTGCAAGCTTTAACCCTTCAGCTTTTCTCATTTCCATAAGCCTCTCTATAGCTTGCTTTAGTGCTGATTGAAAGGTTTCCCAGATGACATCCTCTTCCTCTTCCTTATGCTCAATTGTAAATATATCGGGAAAACGAGTCAACTGTGAAAGAGATATATCATCATCTATTTGAAGTCTATCTTTAATTTCCTTTAGAGAATTGAAATACTGCTCAATGATATTTAGATTTGGCCTTATTATCACCTCGTCATCCTTACATTCTTCTAAAGTGACATAGACCTCTATTCTACCTCTTTTTATAGACTTCTTAATAATTTTTCTGATTTTTTCTTCAAATAGCGAGAATTTTTTTGGCATCCTTATAATGATATCGTTATATCTATGGTTTACAGATTTGATTTCAACAAGGAAGCTCCTTGATTCCGAACTCGACTCTCCTCTACCATAACCGGTCATACTGCTAATCATACCATCAATCCTTCCCTATACAAAGGAATTTACCTAAAAATCCCTTTGAAGTTTTTAAAAATATATAATCTATATTTTCATTAATAAGATGTGATTTATCTCCATTAGTCTATCAACATCATATTATATCATTAATACTAAAAAATTATAAGGACTGAGTCAAATTATTATAAATAATACTTTCCATCACCAATAAATTCAGCTCCTCCCTCCATAATAACCTTGTTATCCTTCTCAATATGAATATAAAGCCTTCCTCCGGGAACACTAACTTCAACCTTCTTCCCTACATAATCTAATAAATTCGCTACAAATACCGACGCACAAACCCCCGTACCACAGGCTAATGTCCTTCCTGAACCTCTTTCCCATGTATCTACTTTTATATATTTCTCATTAACCACCTCTACAAAATTAACATTTGTATTCCTAATATATATGTCTAATTTCTCTATTTTAGGTCCAATTGAATATACTTCTTCTTCCTTTATCTCCTTAACAAATACTATTGTATGTGGAACTCCCATTAATATGCTTGATAAAGTATAACTAGAATCCTTAAGACTAACATCTTCATTAACAAAGGTTTTCTTATCTGTAATGACAGGAACATCCTTTGGGTCTAGACTCGGAATCC
Source organism: Clostridia bacterium (assembly GCA_028278115.1). GTDB lineage: Bacteria > Bacillota > Clostridia > Peptostreptococcales > Caminicellaceae > JANQEZ01. The sequence goes on along the minus strand of JANQEZ010000370.1, from coordinate 2,431 downwards.
CCATGTCCACCAATATTTTATCTACCTTACCATCCCCCGATATCTTTAATCTAATCTTTTTTTCACCTGCTAAGGTTTCAACTGTAAAAACTTCCTTACATAAGATACCCTTCTCATATACAAACTTTGAAAAGCATCTGATACCATTTCCGCACATTTCACCTATAGAACCATCGGAATTGAAATAGTTCATTTTAATGTCACTTACCTGTGAAGCCTCAACAACCATTAATCCGTCAGCTCCGATACCAAAATGTCTATCACAAACTTTTTTTGCCAAATAAGAATAATCAATTCCACTTATATCTTCAGCCTTGCAGATTATGAAATCATTTCCTGCACCATGCATTTTACTAAAATTAATTAGCTCCATTGTCTTACCTCCTAGTATTATATTCTTAATAGCATTATATTAAATAATTATATAAAGATAAACTTATACCTTTAAAATTTTAATTTTTAATGATATACTTTACAAGTAATTTTTCTTGGGATATTTTAAAAACCCTATATCATTCAACTTAAATGGAGGGATAATATGCCTTTCGATGGCTTAGTAATAAATTCATTGGTTTTTCAATTAAAAGAAACGCTTTTAAACAAGAAAATAGAAAAAATATATCAACCAGAAGATGATGAGATAATTATAAAGTTTAGAAATCTTTCAAGCAATAATAAATTATTAATTTCAGTTGACAGCAGCTTCCCTCGTATCTGCCTATCTGATTTACAGAAAAGCAACCCATTGAATCCTCCTATGTTTTGTATGCTCCTTAGAAAGCATCTGAACGGAGGAAAAATCATTGATGTTTATCAGGTTGAGTTTGAGAGGGTATTGGTTTTATCTATAGAGAGCTACGACGAATTAGGTCATATCAGCATTAAGGATTTAATAATTGAAATTATGGGTAAACACAGTAATATTATACTTATTGATAAGGAAACAAAGAATGTAATTGATAGTATAAAAAGAATTCCTGTAAACATCAGTAGACAGAGACAGATACTACCGGGGCTTGAATATAAGTATCCCCCTTCCCAAAACAAAATAAATATCTTTGATATAGAATATGATGCTTTTAAAGAGCAAATTGGCAAGTCAACTGAAAACACTCAAATTTATAAGGCTCTATACAAGCTTTTTCAGGGAATTAGCCCAATTATAGCTAAGGAGATTTGTTATAACAGCAGCTTAGAGTCAGATATTCCAATTTCTAGGCTCACCGAAGATAATTTAAAATCAATTTGGAATTCCTTTATTCATTTATCATCACTGATTAAAAAAAATAGTTTTTATCCCAATATAATCTTTGCCTGGGATGATAAAAGGGCCGCTGATTTTTCTTCTTTAAAGCTTATGATTTATAATAATCCGCATTTTCTAAGTAAAAGCTTTGATTCCATCAGTGAAGCCATAAATAGCTTCTATTTTGAAAAGGATAAATACAATAGAATAAAACAAAAAGCTACTGATATAACGAAAATAATTAACACTAGGCTAGATAGACTATTTAATAAGCTTCAAAAACAAAAAGAGGAGCTATTAACAGCAGAGGGTGCCGAAAAATATAAACTTTATGGGGAATTGTTATTATCTAATATGTACAAGATAACTAAAGGCATGGAGGAGGTTACTGTAGAGAACTATTACGAGCCCACTTTGCCTAAAGTCCTTATACCCCTTGATATAAAACTAAACCCTTCAGAAAACAGCCAAAAATACTATAAAAAATATAATAAATATAAGACCGCACAGGATAAGATAACTAAGCAAATCCACGATACAAATGAAGAAATAAGCTATTTACAGCATGTACTAATAAGTATTGAAAATACTGATGATATAAGTAATATTGAAGAAATAAAACAAGAATTAATAGAACAGAAATACATTAAAAGAAGAAAAGTCACCAAACAAAAGCTAAAGCAGAGTAATAGTAAGTTTGTCCCATATGAATATACTAGCATTGACGGTTTTACCATCCTTGCTGGGAAAAATAATAAACAAAACGATTACTTAACGCTAAAATATGCTTCAAAAAAAGACATCTGGCTCCACACCAAGGATATACCTGGTTCCCATGTAATAATAAAAACAGAGGGAAGAGAGGTCCCAGAGGAAACCATAAAAACAGCAGCAATAATAGCTGCTTATCACAGTAAAGGCAGACAGTCCAGCAATGTCCCTATTGACTATACTCAAGTTAAATTCGTAAAAAAGCCCTCTGGCTCAAAACCCGGAATGGTCATCTACGAAAATAATAAAACCATATACGTAACTCCCTTTGAAGAAGAAATCAAAAAGCTAGAAAAGCAGAGCTAAAATCCTCTGCTTTCAGGCTGCCCCGAAACCCGAATTTCTTCGTTGTTGCCTCAAGTGAGAACTCTTACGTATTTCTTTATACGCTGCGACCTCTCACTTTCAGCACGC
>JANQEZ010000369.1 GCA_028278115.1 Clostridia bacterium | reverse complement strand
GGTCGCAGCGTATAAAGAAATACGTAAGAGTTCTCACTTGAGGCAACAACGAAGAAATTCGGGTTTCGGGGAAGCCTAAGGGTAATGGAAAAATCCATTACCCTTTAAGAGTTATATTATAGACCACCCTTTAGTCTTCAATATTATCATCTCCCTTCAAACTAATCTAACCGGTCAATTATATTATGTCATAGATATACATAATATGATATGAAGAGAATAATTATAATTGTTTTTTACTATATACTATCTTTTTTATTGTTTCATTACTTAAGTAAAACATATTAGCTAAATCATCTAAAGATACACCTTGTTTATATAATCTGTATATTTCATTATTCCTTTTGTCTATAGAATCTCTCGATCCACTTAAATGACCCCAGCCAACCTTCTTGCTTTTTTTGGGAATATATATTAAAGCTCCATCAATATATTTTTGTATCTCCTTCAAAAGGTGGACTGGTAACACTTCTGACCCTTTCTTGTAGCCCAAATAGCATTACCTCCTGAAAATTATTGTTTAATCTGAATTCATAAGCTTTAATTTTCACATTAATCCCACCCTTCTTTTTATTAGTAAGTTGCTGCTGATTCTATTTTATAGCATCATTGCTGATAATTCAAATATATGGTGTGCTTTTTGGAATACATATCTCAAAATACTAGGGTTATTGAAAGCTTATGCCTTTAATACAACACCCCTATTGATACCTGTAAGTCTTTCAATTTGTCTAATTGATAAACTATATTTCTCTTTTAACTCTCTTAAATATAAATCCCTCTTTTCTTTATCAAAGTTTTGTAAATCACCTGTATTCTTTACTCTGCATACTTTCTTTATTACATCTCTTGCCTTTTCATCGGTTATACGAGGCTTTTTCTCTATATCTAAGCAGCTATCAACACTTGTTTCATTATTGTAGTCAATAAATTTTTCTACTGCCTTGTCCCTATCATTATCCAGTATATCAAATACAAAATCCCTATCTAACAGTCGTTTTTTATTTACATATTCATCATAACTGCTCCATTTATATTCCTCTATACTATTTACCAGCCTTGCCTTTATTGGATTTTGATGTATATATCTCTGAACTATTAGTAAATATGCTTCATCTTCTACTGGTTCACTTTTAAACCTGCCTTGAAATAAGTTCCCTATCCTGTCATATTTCCTATTATACCAATAGACATAGCTTCCACATATCCTTCTCATTACCTGCTCAATTGCTTCCCCCTCTATCTTCAATAGCAGATGTACATAATTCCCCATCAGGCAATATCCATATATTTTATATTCGCTTTTCTCCTTGTATTTCTCTAGAATTTCTAAGAATCTTTTATTATCTTCCTCTTCTTCAAATATACTCTGTCTATTTATTCCCCTTATTATTATATGATATATCCCACTTTCACTTTTCTGTCTCGCTTTTCTTGCCATTTCTTCTCACCCCCCTTAAAACCATATTATCCCAAGCAATTTTTATTGTCAATAACCCCGTCCCCTTGGCTAAGTCCTGCATAATTTCTTTATATGTGTTCTGTATACTCTCTAGCCTTTTCTTCTCCATTTAAAACTCTTAGAGTTCCATATGCCAGCGATTCTAATTCCTTTTCACCCGCCATTATCTCTACAGGTGCAATGAATTCTACTCTTTTTTTAATCCAATTAGTTATCATCTTAGAGTAAGCTATCCCTCCTGTAATAACTATAGCATCTACTTTTCCTTCTACAACAGTTGCCAGCTCACCTATACCTTTTGATACTTGATATGCCATAGCTTCATATACTTTCTTTGCTTCCTCATTTCCTTCTTTAATCATCTTTTCAACTTTTCTAGCATCAATTGTATTAAGATAAGCACTTAATCCGCCTTTACCTCTTAGCTTTTTTTGCATAGTTTTCTTATCATATTTTCCACTATAACAAAGGTCTATAAGTTTTTTACATGGTACTCTACCTGAACGCTCTGGAGAAAAAGGTCCTTCATCATCAGAAATTATGTCAATCATCCTTCCCTTTTCATGAAGACTTAATGATATTCCCCCACCTAGATGTGCAACTATAAAATTCATACTCTTATATTCTTTTTTATAATTTTCAGCAACCTTAAATGCCATTGCCCTTGAATTAAGAGCGTGGCTAAAGCTTGCTCTAGGTATTTCTGGCATACCTGAAATACGAGCTATATCAATAAGTTCATCAACTGCAACAGAATCATATATGTATGAAGGCACATTAATATTTTTTGCTATTTCATATGCTATAAGTGCACCGAGATTTGAAGCATGTTCCGCTAGCGGATTATTTTTTAGCCTATTTAACATAAGCTCATTGACTCTATATGCCCCGGATTTTACAGGCGGTAAAAGACCACCTCTACCTACAACAGCAGACAATTCATTAATATCAAAGTTCTTTTTCTTTAATATTAAAAGTATCGCTTCCTTTCTCATCTGGAATTGGTCTTGAACACTTTCATATTTTTCAATTTCTTCAATAGGATGATCTAAAGTTTCCGATAAAATTTTTTCTTTGTCACTATATAGTGCAATTTTAGTGGAAGTAGAACCGGGATTTATAGCTAATACCTTCTTTGTCATAATTTTCTCCTCCTCGTATACTCTTGTACCTTCTTCCTCTTTACCTTTGTTTATTCTTACAGCTTTCACAAAATGACTACGGGAAAACAATACCAGCTTAAAATCTGTATTTTTCAATATTTGAAGCAAATTTTACTTTTTAAACTCACTTAGGTTAATACATTCCTTTATTTATTAATCTTCTTCCACAGGGCAGTCCTGCTTATATCTAGCATATTAGCAACTTCTGTCTTCGTCATACCTTGTTTCAAAAGCATATCAATGATTTTATCTTCAATGTATTTATTAATTTCTTTTAAATTTAATGCACCATCTAAATTTCTTTTCTCCACATCATCATATTTTATTATTTCACTTTCGTCTAAATTAATTTCATTTAAGAGTACATATCTTTGAGCTGCATTTCTAAGCTCCCTCACATTCCCAGGCCAACTATAGTTTAGCAGCATTTCTTCTATCTCTATATCTATTGAGCTATCGCTATCATTATTAGATAGTTCATTTAAATAATGCTTAAATAGCGTCACTATGTCCCCTCTTCTTTCCCTAAGGGGTGGAATATCTACCTCAAGAATACTGAGTCTATAAAATAAATCTTTTCTAAAGCTTCCATCATCAACCTTTCTTTTTAGCTCTTCATTGCCTGCTGCAATCACCCTTACATCTAGTGGAGTCACATAATCTGAGCCTATTCTCATTATTTCCTTTTCTTCAAGCACCCTTAAAAGCTTGACTTGAAGGTCTAATGATATACTGTTTATTTCGTCCAAAAAAATTGTTCCTCCATGGGCTAATTCAAAGAGTCCTGGTTTTCCTCCCCTTCTCGCTCCTGTAAAGGCTCCTTCTTCATATCCAAAAAGCTCACTTTCCAGAAGATTTGCCGATAATGCAGCACAATTAATTGCAACAAATGGGGAGTCCTTTCTTGGGCTTATATTATGCATACTTTGTGCAATCATTTCCTTACCAGTTCCACTTTCACCATATAAAATTACTGTACAATCACTTACTCCCACATTTTTAGCCTTTTCTATAGTTCCTCTCATAATGGGGTCCTTGACTATTAAATCTTCAAATCTGTGTTTAGCATAGAGTCCCTTCTTATTAAGCTCATAACGTATTTGCTTTTCAAGCTTTTGAAGCTTTGTAATATCTTGAAAGGAGCATAGAGCACCGTGGGTATTTCCATCAACCTTTATTATAGATGTATTTGTAGTTATAATTAAATCCTTTAGTTGCTTTATCTCCCCATGTCTATCTGCTCTATTTTCCAAAATATCCACCATAAAATCCACGGCTGGAAGTACCTCTAATATTTTTTTATTAATAACGTATTCAGAGGCTTTTCTAAGGAGCTTGCTAGCTCTCTCGTTGTATAATATAACCCTCTGCTCATTATCAATCGCTATAACTGCATCATGTACTCCATCTAAGACGGTCTTTAAGACTTCGGTTTTAAATTTCTCCTCTTCTAAATTATCTACAAGCTCCTTAGCATATTTTATTGTATCGTATATGGACTCCTTACTGGCATTTATAAAGATATTATGCATTCCATATTTCCTTGCTAAAGAACAGACAATCCCACTTCCTACTATGATAACATCCTTTTTATTCTCTATATATTTTTTCACTTTTTCATCTACTTCACTATTTTTCTTAAATTTTTCTACGATTACTTCAGCATTAATAATGTCTTTCCACTCATTGTAATTAAAATATACACCCTCCCAGATAATAAGAACTATTCCCTTCATGTATTTACTTGCTTTTTTTACAGCCTGTAAAATATCAATGGCAGTTATTTTAAGCTGTACAATAGGGATATTTACAGTACCACTGATATATCTATATCCTCCACTTCTAGCAACAATTGCTTTTACACCCTTTTTCTCAAGTTTCAGTCCTTGCCTTTCCATATTATCAGGGTCTAACATATCTATAACAATTCTATTATTTTTAACATCATTCTCAAATAACTCTATTATAGTCTCTTTAAGCCCCATATCCCATGCTATTACCCCAATTTTTTCATTCATAATTCTTCTCCTTAAAGTATTTTAAAATAGAGTCACTTTAAACTATATATTTACTTCTGCTCTTTTCAAAGTAATCCTAACTATTCATCTTATTCCAAAGTGACGCTCTACTTATACCCAAAAGCTTTGCTATTTCAGTTTTAGACATTCCCTGCTGTAAAAGCATATTTATTATCTTTTTTTCAAAATAATTATTTATTTCCTTTAAGTCTATATATTTATTCATTTGACTTTCCTCAATATTATAGCTATCCCTTACGATTTGTCTTTTGCCAAGGTCAATTTCTTTAAACAATATATATCTTTGAGCAACATTCCTGAGCTCCCTTACATTACCTGGCCAGTCATAATTAATTAACTTTCGTTCAATTTCTTCATCTAGTAATATCTCTTCATACTTGTCTGATAATTCATTTAACAAATACTTAAATACGGGAACTATATCACCCTTCCTTTTTCTTAGGGGCGGAATATATAATTCGAGTATACTAAGTCTATAGAATAAATCACTTCTAAATTCTCCCTTTTCAACCTTTCTTTTAAGTTCTTCATTTGCTGCTGCTATTATCCTTACATCAAGGGGTATTAAATAATCAGAACCGATTCTCATTACTTCCTTTTCTTCTAAAACCCTTAATAGTTTTGCTTGAAGATTAGGAGAAATATTATTTATTTCATCTAAAAATATTGTTCCCCCATGGGCAAGCTCAAATAGTCCTGGCTTTCCTCCCTTTCTCGCCCCTGTGAAAGCACCTTCTTCGTATCCAAAAAGCTCGCTTTCAAGGAGTGTTTCTGATATAGCTGCACAATTAATCGCTACAAAGGGCCAATCTTGTCTTTGACTTATATTGTGTATACTTTGGGCTACCATCTCTTTTCCTGTTCCACTTTCTCCGTATATAATTACAGTGCTATCGTTCTTTCCCACTATTTTAGCCTTTTCTATCACAGCTTTCATTACTGGGTCAAAATGTGTTATGTCTTCAAACTTATACTTTGCATATAAGCCTTTTTTATTTAGTTCGTATCTTATTTTCTTCTCTAGCTTTTGAAGCTTTGTTATATCTTGAAACGAGCATAAAACGCCTACAGTATATCCATCAACACTAATTTTTGATACATTTATAGCTATAGTCAAGTCTTTTAAAAATATTATTTTATTATCTATTTCAGCTTCATCCTTTAAAACATCAACTATAAATTCCAGTTCTTTAAATACATCTGCTAAATTCTTATCTATAACTTTACTATCATCTTTCTTGAGAAGTTCTTTAGCCCTTTCATTATATAGTATTACTTTACCATCATAATCTATAGCTAAAACAGCATCATGAACTCCATCCAGTATAGTTTTTAGCACTTCGTTTTTATATTTTCCATTGTACAGATTTTCTACAGTTTCTTTAGCATAGGTTATTGTTTCATAAATAGATTCTTTAGTTGCATTTAAAAAAACTGTTTCAAATCCATATTTTTGAGACACACTTACTCCCATTCCTCCGCCGATTACAATAATGCTTTCTTTTCTACTTAAGTATTTTTTTAAAATAAATTCTATATCATCTGTCTCGTCAAATTTTTCTATGGTAATATCCACGTTCAAAAAACTTTTCCATTCTTCATAGTTGAAATATATACCATTCCATTGTAAGAATAAAATATCCCTTGAACTCTTACTGGCTTTTTTAATTGCATGTAGTATATCTAATGTATTTACTTTTATGCTAATAACAGGTATTTCTAAAATGTCTTTCAAATCCCTATATACACCGCTTCGGGCAATTATTGCTTTAACACCTTTTTTTTCAAGTCTAATTCCTTGTTCAATCCATTTATTGGGTTCAAGAACTTCAATTATAATATTTCCTTCATTAACATCATCTTCAAATAACTCAATAATATCGTTTTTAAGTTCTTTAGTTAAAGCAATTATACCGATTTTCCTGTCCATATAAACTCTCCTAATCCAAATTTAAAAAGGAATTTCATCAAGTTTCAGCCTCATAAATAAATATCACTATGTTAAAATATATTTTATTTTGAATTAATTTTTCTTAAAATGACCACCTTTTATCATTCGTGCAAGTTCTATAAATCTATAGTATGAGTATTCATAAAAATTATAAAATGCTTTACAATAGTAATTCCTATAAATTTTATCATTTTTACTAAATTCTCTGTATCGTTTACAGCCTCCTCTACATAGAGATATCCATTTACACTCTTTACAATCGTCATTCAAAGTGAGGGAACTTTCTATAAATTTTTTTGCGACATGGCTGCTATGAATTTCATGAAATGAATTATTATTGATATTACCTAATCTATATTTATCCATAACATAAAAATCACATGGATATACACTGCCGTCGGATTCAATTACATTTTGAATGGAACAATGACCTCTCATATCACAGCTCTCTGGTGGTCTTCCTAAAATCATTGAAAGTATATTCTCAAAAAGTCTTATACTTATGATGTTATTAGACTTTATGTCATGATACCAGAAATCAAAAAGAGTTTTTAAGAATTTTTCATACTGCTGTGAAGTAAGGGAATATTGCTTTTTTCCATGCTCATCTTCAATGGGGTCTAAGCACGGTATGAATTGGATAAATTTAAAGTTATTCTTTTTATAATAATTATAGATGC
>JANQEZ010000365.1 GCA_028278115.1 Clostridia bacterium | reverse complement strand
TTGAGTAATCATATAGCCTCCTATATTATTTGGGATTTCCAAGTATTATATTATTATCTTACCATGTTCTTTTTATTAAATCAAATAAATTTTTTTTAATTTATTAGGAAGATACGAAGCATATATCCTTTTAAGCACTATACTAATCTCAGGGGCAGCCGAATCTATATAATCTATATCCTTAAGCTTTGCTTCGTATGCAGCCTAAATTTTCACATATATTTTTTACAGCCTAATTTCTTTATACAGACTTAATTATATAAAAACTCTCCCCTACATAGCTTATATCTTTTATATCAAAGCTAGATTCTATAAGATACTTTTTTACCTCCTCTATATCCATCCTTCTATTGCTAGGCGGTCCAAATTCTTCATCTATTTTATTCCAATCAAGTATAATCAATCTACCACCCTTTTTTAATACTCTCCTACACTCATCTAAAAACTTTTCTGGGGAATCTACTTCGTGAAATACTGTTGATGTAAATACAATATCTACTGCATTATCTTTAAGCATAAAATTATTTTCGCTGGATTGTATAACCTTTACATTCGTGAGGTTTTCTTCTTCTGTTCTCCTTTTAGTCTCTTGAAGCATCATGGGATTTATGTCAACAGCATAGACCATACCCTTCTTTCCAATTTCTTTAGCAAAGGGAATGGTAAAATATCCTGTTCCACAACCAATATCTGCAACACTTTCAGTATTTTCTATCTTAAGCTTCTTTACAATTTCATCGGGAGGCAGCATCTTCCTTCTCAGAGGATTATCCAGCTTTTCCATATTTTTCGCTTTGAATTTTTTGCTCATATCAGCACTCCTTTATCTATGATTTATCCTTTATGACCTATATTTCTATATACCCCTTTACATATAAGTATACATTTCTTTTTATAATTTCAAGAGCTTTTTATTAATAATTCTGCACCAATTTTCCCCCTCCATCATAGATTATAATATAATCCACTTATTCTGCTCGTATACTGTCCTAAGGAGAAGATATATGTCCACCTTCAATCGTCTAACAAAGGTTTTTAACGCTTCAAAGGAAATAGAATTTGATAACTCCTCTAAATTAGTATTTATGAGTGATTGCCATAGGGGAGATAATAGCTGGTCCGATAACTTTGCCCATAATCAAAACCTCATGTTTACTGCATTAACTCACTATTATAATAAGGATTTCACTTATATAGAAATCGGTGACGGTGATGAGCTTTGGGAGAATAGAAAGTTCTCAACCATTAGACAATCCCACAGCCACATATTTTGGATTTTAAGAAAGCTCTATCTTAAAAACCGCTTTTACATGATCTATGGGAACCATGACATAGTTAAGAGGAGCAAAAAGTATGTAAAGAAGAATCTATACTACTTCTACGACAATAAAGAGGAAAAGATGAAGCCATTATTTGAAAATATTGAAGTCCATGAAGGCTTAATATTTAAATTTAAAGATTCAGAAAATAAGATATTTGTTGTCCATGGTCATCAGGGAGATTTGCTTAATGATACCCTTTGCCCCTTAACAAGAACTCTAGTCAGATATGTTTGGCGGCCCCTTGAATTATATTTAGGTTATAACGACCCAACTGATCCAGCAAAAAACTTTAAAAAGAAAAGAGATACCGAGAAAAGAATTATTAAGTGGGTTAAGGCAAAAAAACAAATGGTTATTGCAGGTCATACCCATAGACCTATGTTTCCTGATGTAAATGAGCCATTATATTTCAATGATGGCAGTTGTGTACATCCCAGGTGTATAACGGGAATCGAAATTCAAAATGGAGAAATATGTCTAGTCAAATGGAGCATCCGGTCTAATGATAATAGAATATTATATGTTGATAGAGAAGTAATAGCAGGTCCTAGAAAGCTAGAGTTATATTTTAATTCAGATTACTCATAGAAATTTTTGAACTCTAGTAAAGATAAACGCTCTTAAAACTTAATTAATTTTTCAAAGAAAACAATGAATGCTTCTACATTTTTTTCTTTGAAAATATTAAATCATAAAAGCGTATATCCATATACAATTTCAAGTTTTCTATGAATAATCTGAACTTAGTTCTCAAGGTTCTAATTATCTATAGGTAAAAAGTTTTATTCCTCCTTTTATTTTTATAGTTGAGAAAGTTCCATAATCCTAGCTTACATCACTCAGTAGTATATATGTATAGCTTTAGGCGAAAATTATGAAATTTGCTCAATTGTTTAACGGTCAGAAACCCTAAGGCCGTTATTTTTTTTGAATATAAGTACCTTTCTTATATTTTTTTAAAAGAAGAAATACAAGTCTTTTCTATTGTTTTATCTAGGATTTATTTTTTATTGATACAAAGCTAGAAGTAATTAATATCAAACTGCCTATTAAATGCAACGTATATATAGGTAGTATTTTCATCAATCCCCCCGATATTATAAATGCAAGAGGTAATGCAATCTTAACTAAACTAAAGGCCAAGCTTAAAACTCTACCCCTATATTCATCGGATATGCTTTTTTGTAAGATAGATAGTATAGGTACATCAATAAATGCTACTGCTATTCCTAAAACCAACATAATTACACTATAGTAAACCAATAAATTTACTGATCCTTTAATTAGCTTGATGGGTAAAGTGGGAATTCCCGTAAAAACTATACCTACAGCAATTAAGAGATTCATTGTTACTAAAAGCTTCTTATAAGGAAATTTATTACTAACCCTTTCAACAAAAAATGCTCCTATTATTAACCCTATTGGAAATGCACTTTGTATTATACCTAGATATTCTGAATTCATCTTTAATACATTGTTTATAATAAAAGGAAGAGGTACTGACAAAGATAGTCCCATGGAGAAATTTAGAAAAATAAATATCATTAAAAGACTAATAGTTTCTTTTTTTTGTACCAGATACCTAAAGCCCTCCATAATATCTTCAATAAAGTTGATTTTTTTACTTCCTTCCCTTTCATCAACCTTAGAATTGTTAAAATCAAAGTCTATAAATGTCTCAGAGATACCCGAAAGAATAAATGAGACTCCATTAAATGCTATAAATAATTCTATATCTATGAAGGCAAATACTATCCCTCCAAGCATAGGGCCTAAAATTCTAGACATTGATGATATAATAGTACTTATAGAATTTATCTTCATAATCTTATTCTCCGAAACTATATTGGGCTTCGCCGATTCCATGCTTGCGTCAAATACAGTCATTAAACTGGTCATAATAAATGTTGTAAGGTAAATCATAGTAAGATTTAAACCATAGTAAGAGCTAAAAAAATACAGGGCAAGACATAATATCCCACTTAGGATATCCATTAAAACTACTAAGTATTTCCTATTAAATTTATCTGCCAATACTCCAGCAAATGGATTGACTATAACTACAGGGATGATACTCAATGCCAAAGTAGTAGCAAATGAAAGGCTTGAGCCCGTTAGCTTTAATACATATAGTCCTATTGCAAAGGTGTATATATGGGTTCCAAATAACGAGATTAGTTTACCAATGGAAAAAAGTATGATGTTAGAGCTTTCTCTGTTAGAAATTGATTTCTCTAAATACCTTATTATTTCAATCATATTATGGCCTCCTATCTTTTATATTAATTGTAGATAGTAGGCTGTAGCCAACTTCAATAGCTATATTTTGATTTTTTCTTCAAAAAATAGTGTAAGATGGGGTTCACCCCATCTTCAGGCTGCCCTGAAACCCGAATTTCTTCGTTGTTGCTTCAAGTGAGAACTCTTACGTATTTCATTATACGCTGCGACCTCTCACTTTCAGCACGCCTCGAACTTCGGATTTCTCAAAAGCCTGTCATCTTG
>JANQEZ010000344.1 GCA_028278115.1 Clostridia bacterium | reverse complement strand
TAGGTTGTTGGTTATGGTAAGATTAGTATTCCTAGGATTCAGGCGTTTGATTTTTCTATTTTATGGAAGCTATCGCTTTATTTCTTGTAAAGTGGTGTATTTTATAACTAAATCATCCAAATTTAAAATTTAATCATAAACAAGCTATTTATTTTATCAATAAGTTCTCCAAATGCTATTATGAGTTATATAATATTTTTCTATAATAGCTAATTTTTCCCTTATATTATTATATAATCTTATCGAAATCAACTACAGATAAACAGCAGTGAACCTTAAAATAAATCTCAAAGCTAATGATGAAAACTTCTAGATTTTTCCTTTGAAATTTATTAAACCTTTAAGTTGATTATCTCTATTAATTAAGGGGGCGAATAAGATTGGCTGACTACAGAGAAATGTGGAGGTCCCTTGATATGGACCTTGAAAAACACGACCAGCTTTGCGAGGTATTACCACAGTTTTATGAAGAAATCTACCTTTCTCAGGAAAACCGACCCGAAGGTATGAACTATTACAACTTCGTTGTATCAGAAGTTCACGGTTTGAGAATTAAGGAACTGGTAGATCACAAGGAAAAGGATGTGAAGGTTGTTGGAACCTTCTGTGTTTTTGTGCCCGATGAAGTTATAAATGCAGTTGGTGCTGTGGGGGTTGGATTATGCGGCGGCTCAGATTTTTGGGAGCCTGATGGCGAAAAGGTGCTGCCAAGAAATTCATGTCCATTAGTAAAAGCCTCTGTTGGAGCAAAAATTTCAGGAACATGTCCATATTTTCAATCATGCGACCTAATTGTTGGTGAAACTACATGCGATGGAAAGAAAAAAGCATGGGAGATCTTGGACGAATACATACCAGTTCATGTTATGGACCTACCACAGATGAAAAGAGAGAAGGATAATCTTCACTGGCAGGATGAAATAAAAATATTTATAGACAAGCTACAGGCAATGACTGGCAATAAGGTTACAGAGGAAAAACTAGCACAGAGTATAAGTCTAATCAACGAAAGGCGTAAGGTTCTCAAAAGATTATATGATGCTAGAAAATCACGAAAACTACCTATAAGCGGTAAAGATGCTCTACTAATCTCTCAAATAGCATTCTATGACGATCCAGATAGATTCATACAAAAAACTAATGAGCTTTGTGATGAGCTAGATAAAAGAATTTCTGACGATATTTCAGTTTTTAATGAGGCTGCTCCTAGAATACTTGTTACAGGTACTCCTATGGCAATACCAAACTGGAAGCTCCATCACATTATTGAAACCAGCGGTGGAGCAGTTGTTTGCGAGGAATCCTGTACAGGAACAAGATATTTTGAAAATCTTGTTGATGAAAATGCTGCTACCCTTGATAAACAGATAGAGGCACTATCAAATAGATATCTAAATATAAACTGTGCTTGCTTCACTCCAAACACTGGTAGAATAGAGGATATAATTAGGTTATATAAAGAGTATAGTGCTAACGGCGTTGTGTACTTTACTTTGCCTTTCTGTCAAACATATGCTGCAGAGTTTAAGAAGGTAAAGGATGCCCTCGATAAGGAAGGAATACCTATGATTATGATAGAAACCGGTTATAGCTTACAGGATGCTGGCCAAATAAAAACTAGACTAGAGGCCTTCTTTGAAATGTTAGAAACCAATAGACAGGCAGCAATATCAGAGTAGATGGAATCTAAATTAGAGGTATACATTCTATTTCCAAGCCATTCAGATGGGTTAGCCCTTGAAAAGGTACTAAAGAGTAATCAAGTAAAATATACTATCATTCCTACCCCTAGAGTTTTAAGCAAATGCTGTGGAGTATCAATACGAGTTAATCTCGAGGATATTCCCTTAGTTATTGATTTATTAGCCGATAATCCAAGCATAAGTATAGAGGGCATTCATCCAATGAAAAGAAGGAAAAGCACTTTGTTTAATATTTGATATTGGAGGCATTAATATGTATTCTATTGGAATTGATTCAGGCTCTATTGCTACTAAGGCCGTTCTTTTTAACGGAAAAATACTAGCAAAGGTTATAATACCTACCGGCTGGAGTCCTAAAACAGCATCTAAGGAAGCTATGAGTTTATTGATTGGAATGTCTGGTATAGATGAAAGTGAAGTGAAAAATATAGTTGGTACAGGTTACGGTAGAGTATCTATGCCCTTTGCCGATAAAACCGTTACAGAAATCACCTGTCACGGCAAGGGTGCTCATTTTCTTAACGATAATGTTAGAACTATACTAGATATCGGCGGTCAAGACAGTAAGGTAATTAGCCTTGATGATAATGGTAATGTAATTGACTTTGCTATGAATGATAAATGTGCTGCTGGAACAGGAAGATTTCTTGAGGTTATGTCTAATGTCCTCGGAATTGACATCGGTGATTTAGATGACTTCACTAAGGGTATTAATCCTGAGCCTATAACCAGCATGTGTACCGTTTTTGCTGAATCTGAGGTTATAAGTCTTCTAGCTAAAGGAGTTTCAAAGGATGGAATTGCCTCTGGTATAGTTCACTCCATAGCAAATAGAGGGGTATCTATTTTAAGCAAAGTAAGGGTAAAAGGTGAAATAGCTTTTACTGGTGGAGTAGCAATATCTGAGGTTATCAAAAAAGCTATTGAAATCAAATTAAAGCTAGCCTTATACACTCCATGCACTCCCCAAATAGTAGGTGCCTTAGGTGCTGCAGTTATCGGGTGGGAAATTTTAGATAAAAATGCCTAAAGACGCTTTGTTGGCTCCTTGCTCTTAAGATATGAATACCATTCTTTTGAGTTTTTGCAATATAAGAACCATGAACAATCTAATCTAAATTATTCATGGTTCTTTTCAGCTATATCAAATTCATAACTTACTTCATTCCACTTCTTGGTTACATGGTTTTGAAGACTCTTTTCCATGAAGGTTATATGGTTATTATTATCTATCATTAATATAGTTGATGCTCTAGTTCCATAATTGGGGCTTTCAATAAAAATTGAAGCTAACGTTCTTTCCCAATCAATTCCTATACCGGTGTCAGGCAGTTCCTCATCCTTTGGAAGCTCTTTGTCAGCGAGAAGGCAGTCAAAATCCTTTGGATGAATCTTTTCTTTTGAATTAATAATATCCTGGAATATTTCTTTCCCCCTAACAACCTTGGGCCATGAAACATCTAAAAGAGAGTTGCTTAGTCCATATATCCCGGGCTTTATCTCCTTTATAGCATCTTCCACATTGGAATAATAATAAAGTGAAGATTTATCTCCTACCAAAAGATTAAAGGGATTGTATTGATGACCATTCTTTTTTAGCACCTTCATATAAGTCTTTGGCGACTGACCTTCCGTTAGAAAATCCTTCACTAGATTACCACGGCTTATAGGGTCGTGAACTAATAAAGAAAAATCTCTGTAGTTTGTAATGGCTGAAAATTCACCACTTTTATTTATTCCTAGCCAGGTTCCCTTTTTCTCTAAATCTCGACCACCAAGAATCTCTGGATAATCCCACCAATAACCTGCATTTCGAGTAGGTCGATCATAAAACTCGTCCCTATTGCCGGCTAAAATCAATTTGTATTTTGGATGACTTTTGTAAGCAAAGAAAATTATACACATTTTCACTCTTCCTCAATTAGTCTCTTTCACTTCCTATTTTAATAACTTCTCCCATTTTAGACATTATATAATCATACCCTCCGTCTGAATGGGGAATAGTACAGTCGCTACAGTCCTTTGTACCGTGATTATACTTAAATTTTCCACCACATTTATCCTTTAACATATATAGTGGACAAAAACAAAAAAGACAATTAAAGTTTTCTTTATTCTCTACTTTATGACATTGAAAGTATTCACATTTACTATTCTGAACAAATTTATAATTTTCACCTTTACCCATAGCTTGTCTCTCCTTGCTTTTTTAAGATTATTATAGCATGGATTTAAAGCAAATGCGACTCAGGTCGCTTTGCTAGTTAGTAGTTCGTGGTTCGTGGTTAGTAGTATTTTAGTGCTCCTTATAGGTCTTTAAATTTAACTAATCAAATAAAAAGATAGACAATTTTATTTGAATTATCTATCTCTGAGTTAAGTTATTATATATATTACTAGTAATACTTTTTAGTATTTTGATAGTCATATACATCCATTAATGCTTCACCGAAACGCTGGTAGTGTACTACTTCCCTCTCTCTTAAGAACTTAAGGGCATCCTTTATGCCGGGGTCATCGGTTAGATTGATAAGATACTCATAGGTAGTTCTTGCTTTCTGTTCTGCTGCCATATCATTGTGAAGAACTGTTATTGGGTCTGACATTGATGAAATATATGCTGCTGTCCAAGGAACTCCGCTTGCGTCCTGTGGGAATACAGCACGACCATGTTGCACATACTGACTTCCAAGTCCTGCTTCTTCTAGTTCCTGAACCGTCGCATCCCTAAGCAGCATGTATACCATAGTAGAAATCATTTCAACATGGGCTAATTCTTCTGTTCCGATATCTGTTAATAATCCCTTTGCCTTCCCTGTTGGCATGGTATATCTTTGACTTAAATATGACATTGCAGCGCTTAATTCTCCGTCGGGTCCACCAAATTGAGTAATTATATATTTTGCCATCCTTATATCTTTGCATTTTATATCAATAGGATATTGTAGTTTTTTCTCATAAATCCACATAAGCTTCCCTCCTCTACTTAATATTTATCTACTTCCCAGGGCCAAGGTTCTTCTACCCATTTCCAAGGATATTGACTTGGAGAAAATCCAAAGTTTAGCAGCGGTCCATATTTCATTTCGTACATCTTTTTTAGCTGTGACAATTGAGTTGCACATTTATTGTATTCCATTAGTGCTTCCATACTATCGGGATGATTATCTAAATAGAGGTTTAAATCAAGGGCAGTAAACTCAACCTCTTGAATCTTTCTCAATAAATCCTTTTTTGTCATTTCTTCCATTTTGAATCCTCCTTCTTCTCCGCACTTACATATGGCTTATAAAGTTCAGGAAAAGCAGTTCCCCTTTTTAGAGCCTCTGCTAAAGGATATATGCTTGTAAACGGTTGATTTATTATATATGGCCTCGCCAACTGCCATTTTCCCATCATCTTATTTGAAGCTGGATAAGTATTGTTCATATTTTCACCCCTTCACAATATACGTTCCATACTATAATATTCCTTTATATTGCGAAATGTGTATGCAAAAAAGCAACTATAGTAGCTTTTTTAGTTAGTAGTTCGTCGTTAGTGGCTAGTAGTAATTCATGTCATTCTTTTAGGTATTACAACTTTATCCGATAACTTTACCAAAAATAGTTTCTACTATTGTATTGCTCCAATCTACAACTTTGAGATACATAAAGCAAATTAAATTTATTCACAATTTTAGCAGACTTATAATTTAACTCGTTGTGCTAGTAAATCATTAATTTTAGTTTTTCAATACTTAAGGGGGTTTTGATATTTCATTTGAGTGATTTTTATGAATCTGTT
>JANQEZ010000340.1 GCA_028278115.1 Clostridia bacterium | reverse complement strand
TTATTATTCATTATTTTCTCATTCAGTGAATCTATAATTAATTTACCTCTCTTATCTTCAAGCCATTCCCTTACTGTACTTTTATAGTTCAGTGTACATGGCTTCTCAATTGTAGATATAAGACTTACCTTTTCAATCAAAGAAATTTCCCTTGAAGATTTACCAACCATAATCTCGAATTCGCCATCATCAGTCACCCACTTTTTATACTGTGGGTCATAGTAAGTAAAATCCCTAGTATTTAAACTAAAGGAAATTGTCTTTGTCTCACCCGGTTCAAGTTCAATTTTTGCAAACCTTTTCAATTCCTTTTCTGGTCTTATGAGTCTAGCTTCTTTGTCTTTTACATATAATTGAACAACTTCTTTACCCTTCACTTTCCCTGAATTAGTTACATCCACCTTCACATGTAATTCATCTGTATCCTTAAAATTGTTTGAAGATACCTGAAGATTAGAGTATTGAAAGTCGGTATAAGAAAGACCATATCCAAATGGAAACTGTACGTCTAATTCCCTTTTATCGTAATACCTGTATCCTATAAATATACCTTCTCCATAGATTACCTTATCGTTTTCTCCCGGATAATTAAAATAGGAGGGAGTATCCTTTAGCTTTATGGGGAATGTTTCCGACAGCTTTCCCGATGGATTTATTTTACCAAAAAGTATATCTGCCAGTGCTTTTCCGCCTCCTTGACCCATTAACCATGCTTGAATTAAACATGGAACATCATCTATCCACTCATTCATGACTATGGGTGCACCGGTGTTCAATACCACTACTGTATTTGGCTGTACCGAAGCTACTGACTTAATTAATTCAGTCTGCTGTCTTGATATATTTATATCTTCCCTATCATAGCTTTCAAACTCCTTATATGGGGGCATTGCTATGAAAATCACAGCTATATCGGCGATTTTTGCTATATCCTTTGCCCTATATATCATATTCTCATCAAATTCATCATCCATTGTATAGCCATCTTCATATAAGAGCTTGGAGTTTTTTGCCACTTTTCTTATTTCTTCATATGGAATATCTACTTTAGTCGGTGTAACCTGGGAGCTACCTCCACCTTGGATACGTGGTTCCTTAGCAGCACTCCCTATTATTGCAATAAATTCAGGATTCTTTATTGGAAGAATCTCTCCTTCATTCTTTAAGAGCACCATACTTTCAGCAGCCATTTTTCTAGCCTTCTCATGATTGCTTTCTATTTTGAAATCTGAATTCTTTTTCTTTTTTTTCTTTATCTTCAATACTGCCTTTATTATACGCTTAACGGATTTATCCAGTGTTGCCTCATCTATCTCTCTATTTTTGACAGCACTCATGAGCTCTTTAAATGAATTTTTTTGTGGACCAGGCATTTCTAAGTCTAAGCCTGCCTTTAATGCTTCTACTCTATTATGAATTGCACCCCAATCCGACATTACAAAGCCCTTATAACCCCACTCTTCTCTTAGTATTTCTGTTAAGAGTCTATAATCTTCAGAACAATAGACTCCATTTAGCTTATTGTATGAACACATAACTGCCAGTGGATTTGATTCCTTTATGGCTATTTCAAATGCTCTGAGATAGATTTCTCTTAAGGTCCTCTCATCAACCTCTGAGCTCATGGTATTTCTTTTATATTCTTGGTTATTGGCTACAAAATGTTTTAATGTTGCTCCAACACCTTTACTCTGTATGCCTTTTATAAATGCTGCCGACAGATATCCTCCTAGATATGGGTCTTCAGAGAAGTACTCAAAATTCCTTCCACATAAAGGGGTACGCTTCATATTATTACCCGGGCCTAGAAGTATATCTACTCCTTCATCTATACATTCATCGGCTATGGCTCCTCCAACCTCATGCATAAGGGCTTCATCCCATGAGCATGATAAAGCAGACGCAGTTGGAAAACATGTGGACGGAAGGCTTCTAGTTAGTGAAATAACGTTTTGGGTTTCATTAACATTTTCAACCCGTCTTAATCCGTGGGGACCATCGGTCATTACCATCTGAGGAATACCCAGCCTCCTTATTGAAGCACTGCACCAGGCACTCCCCCCTATACAAAGGGCAATTTTTTCATTAATAGTCATTTGACCTATTAATTCATCTATACTCATATAATCTACCTCCAAAATCATTAGGTATATATAACTCTTTGTAAAGATAATTGCTTTTAAGTATTAAATTAAAAGCCTTTATCTTTAAATAATTTCTTTTTTTGCTGTATAGAATATTTTATGCCCCTTATCTTAATATAGTGTCTCTATAAAATGCAAGGCGTTTGAAAACCCACTTTAGTTCTAAGTTCCAAGTTGCAAGTATTAGGGTCTTTTTAATAAGCTTTAGAAGAAAATAATTTGAGCCCAATATTTTACTGGTGATAGTTTTAATTTCTCCTTCAGCTCTTTATTTTCCTCTATTTTAGCTATATAGTTTCTTTTAAAAAAATGTTTGAGCTCCTTAGCAACAAAAAAAAAGGAAACCTCATATTCAAAGGCTTCCTCTTGATGTCATGCTGTGGAAATTTAAGTAAACCTATAATTTTAAAAATTTTCTATAATACCTATTTTATTCTATTATTGAATTTTTATTACTATACTTTATTATTATTGCACATAAGAAATCTGGCTATAACATGCATATTTCAAAAATTCCTTCGTTTTAGATTTTCTTAGCATGTAAGCTAACCATTTTGTTTAATTTGGATAAAAGTAATTATTTTTC
>JANQEZ010000115.1 GCA_028278115.1 Clostridia bacterium | reverse complement strand
CCAGCTTGACACATTCAAGGATTAGTCGCTTCCCTATTTTTTTTCCTATATAATCCGGTCTTACATTTAACATTGGTATATATGAAGCACCTTCATCTTGCTTGTATTCTCCAAAGCCACAAAATCCCACTACTTCATTTCCATCAAGAGCTATAAATGAACTTATCAAGCCCATATTGTCATTTCGATTTATAATATCCTCTGCTGTATATGCTACCTTCTCTCCTCCCCAGTTTTTACCACTTTTATTCCACATATCAGCTAATTCCTTTGCATAACTGTGGTCGTACTTTACAATTTTAATATTGTCCATCTTTACGCCCCCTTAAAAAAGTAATTATTTATATTAAATCCTTTAGCCGGGATTTAATTGCTATTTCCTAAATTAATTTTTTATTAAAGCTCTTAGAAAATCATACCAAGCAAAAAAAAGCTGTATTGTTTCCACAGCTTTTTTGTAATATGTAAAAGAATCAATAAAAATCCTATGGCATTAGAGCCTTGGCTTTTAATAGGATTTTCTATAATAAAGTTAAAATAAAAAAAGCTGTAGTTATAAACCACAGCTCACATTATCTTTTTATATAAAAAGCCGCAGATTAACCTGCAGCAAATATACCTTCTTCTTAAGAAAAAATTGCTTTATTAAATATTACTCTCTACTTGCAGGTCATGTTTTGAATTTTTTAAATTGTAATTAAGTAATGATAAGCTTGTACGCATTCTAACATAACCTCCTTTTTCCATAGATTAACTTTCTATAGTAGAATAACATAAATTTTTTAACTTTTCAATATACTTAACAAAATATTATGAATTTATGTAATTTTCTCTTTTGATATATTATTCACATAAATATTTTTTAATCAAATCTATGGCTTTTTTCTTAGTCTTATTGCTTCTACTTTTCTCACAAGCTTCAATAAAGGTATTCATACTTTCCTTAGCCTTTATATCGCTTTCCCTATAAATTAAATCTATAATCTCTAATACATCATATTTTAGTAGCTCTTTCTGTCTTTCAGGGTAATAGCAAATTTCGTCCAATTTTAAGAGCCTTTGAATTATATCTTCTCTTAAATCCCTTCTAGCCTGAAAAATTTTCACTAAATTCTTTAAGCAGCATTGTGCTGTCATAAATTTCTCATCGTCAATGTGATTCAAATAAGCTGCTAATATATTGTCAAAAAGATTACTTTCATCAGCAAAGGTTAAGTTAGAGATTATTGTAAGCCCTATATTTCTATGATACGAATTTTGATGGCTTAAAAGGTCCACAAAATCATTCCAATACTTTAAAAATAGTTTTGGATTTAATTCACTGGCCCTGGATATAATATAGAAGCTGTGATAATAAACCATAATATCTTCATTTGTAAGTAATTGCTTTACTATATAATCCCTCAAATCTTCATTATCAATTACTTCATTTGCAAAATACTCCACATCAAGATTTTTATCTTTAATTTCTTCAATCAGTTTATTATTGTCCATTCCATCCTCCCTACTGGCTTAAGCTCTTTATTACACTATCCTTTAGCTCTAGATATCCTAGCCTTTCTTGAAGCATATTTTTAGTGAAATCCTCCTTGATTAAAAATCTAGCAAGGTCGTCAAGAAGCCTTAATTTTTCATCTTCAATATTATTATTTTCAATCCCCATAAAACCCCAGCAATCCCAAGGTAGAGGCTCTAGCTTATTAAGGCATAGAATATCTCGAATCATATTATCCCTAACAAACCAAAGTCCCTTAAGATGCTCCTCATATGTTCCATAGTCCTCTGGAATATGTCCATTTTCTCTACAGTTAAGCCATGCTTCTCCTCCAGTTATAAAATACTCACTCTTTACATCATAGGAATCATAATTTAAGTCAAGTAAACCCTTAAACAATTCTATAGGCAGCATTTCCTTTCTATGATGTATTTGACTCATCCATGTATCCACCTTAATCCATCTATCCTCTAAATCATTCCAATACTCACATATCCAATGGTCCAAATATTTTCCCGGAATAAAAAATGTTGCAAATCCCGATCTTACCCTAGCAGGGATTCCATTATTTCTTAGTATGGAACAGAGCATTAATGATGTATCCCTGCAATTACCCAGTAAAAGCTTATCATGCTTTCTTGAATTTAGTAACTCAGAATTACCTCTATCTATAACTTCTTTTAACTTGTATTCAATTCCTCTAATATTGACATCCTTTAAGTTGTCATTAGGAATTGAGGTTACACCCATATTTGGCAAAAGGTCTATCAACATAAATTCATGAATCTTTCCACATATCTCTATTACTTCCTTAGGTAAGTTCTCCATTAAATTCTTATATGGCCCAGGACTCGTAACCAAACCATGTTCAATATAATACTTTAGCATCTCTTCTGATTTCATAATAATCTACCTCCCGACAGTTAGTATATTCTCCTATATTATAGCAACTATAATATGACAACTACCTGTCGTAAATGATAATTTTTTTTATTCAAAGAACAAATGAAAATTGCTATACCGTTTGAGGGAATTTCCGTTTAGTTTTATAAATAAATAGAATGACTTTTTTAGTTTTCATCAATCACCCTCCCAGCAATCCTGAAGGCACGACTGATATCAAAGCTGTTGGTCTCTTTGTAAATTTCCTCTTTCTGTCCACCAAGATTAATGCTTCGATAATACAGGTTTCTAAGGTTATTATTGCTCTTAACATTTATAAAACGTATATATCGGTTTTTAGGATTTGTTGTTGTAAATATAATCGAACTTGTATCCAGCATTTCAAGCGGTCTTAAGTTATGAGAAGTAAATATCAACTGTCCTTTTCCGTTTTCACTGATAATCTGAAGAATTTCACCAAGTAAATATTCAAATATGCCAGCATCCAATTCATCAACCACCATACAGACTGTAGGGTTATTAAACATTGTAATCAACGTGCTCAATATGGAGATGATTTTTTTGATACCATCAGATTCATACTTTAAAGGCACTTTTATGTCATCTCTTATGGATATGAGTTCAATCCGAATCCCTTCATTACCACCTTCTCTAAGTTGCTTGCCATGGTTTTTCAAACCGATATTAAGACCTGGAACAATGGTTTCAAGTACAATATTCATCTGATCAATAACTTTAACCACAACATTATATACTTCCTCAGGTACAACCGATGGCTCTAACAGACCAATTGCCAAATCTCCCTTTGTCACCTTTTTCTCATCCAATAGCCTGAAACTAAAAGGGATTAATACATTCATGTTAATCATTCCTGAATGATGATTCTTAATGATGAACAAATTAACATTAGCATAATGCTTTAAAGCTAGAATAATCTCTGTATAGTTTTTAAAGGCATCGCTTTTCTTAATGATATCTTCTAACTCACTGCTGAAAACAAAAGAGGTACTGTTTTTATCTGACATTTTTTTTGCAACACCCAAATCAATTTGAATATCAGCATTATTTGAAGTGAGTAAACGATAGTTTTTTATCGGTTTAAAAACATATTCTTTGTTTTTTACGTGATAATCAATAATTCCCGCTTTACTTTTCCAAGCACCATCAATAAGCTCTTTGTACGTTAAGTTTTCTCGAATGACTTTAGCTTTGTTTTCATCTGTTCTTTCAATCTCTACTTCGTAGAAAATCTGATACTCATGGGCACCTTGGTTCAAATCAAAACCAAGTTTGATCGTCGCTGTTTTTTCTGCTTCAAAGATATAATCACCTGCGTTTTTAGTTAGCTCTTTTCCGCTTATAAGGTGTTTAATAAGCCACATAGCATCAACAAATGCTGTTTTGCCTGAACCATTTTGACCATATATGCCAACAATCTCAGAACGCATTAATTTATTTGATGATGTATTATCATTCGGAAAATCAATTTTTCCATATTCAACATTTTTTATATTATTAAGTTCAGCTTCTTTTATACGAATCATATAATCTTTCATTACATACACCTCCAGTTACAATAAATCATATCACAAAACACTTGATTCGTAAATATATTTTTTAAATCAGATACACTATGTATCGATTTTTGATTTTATATAGTGTTTATTATAACCATATTGCACAAGAAACAGCTGCATAGTAAAAAGGCTATCTAAAACAATAGGCAGCTTTTATTGTGATGCGAAAAAATATTTTTACCATAATAAAAAAGAGATAAAAATATAACCCATAAGTTATATCAACTATTTTAGATGTTGATTCTTATGGGTTTTCCATTTTTTAGTTTAAAGTTTTCGGAAAACGCTATTTCCCGACAAACCCTTGTTTCACATTATAATGGATATAAACTTCTTCAAAATTTTAATATCCCAGACATGCTAAATGATAGGGAGCTTAAAACCGTTTTATTTTTTTAAACCCTTAAATCTATAACGATTTTTAGGTCTACCTAATTTCCCATAGATATGAACTATCTCAAGGACTTCTTGCTCCAGCATATATTGTACATATCTATGGACAGTTTGGTAGGCTAAGTGAACGCCCTTGGTGATATCGCTTATGGTGACTTCACTTTTCTTCTCCTTTATATAGCTCATTATTAAGTCAAGTGTAGCAGTACTTATTCCTTTATCTAAATAAACCCTCTCTTTTTTTGCATTTAGTTCTTTCTGAACCTCGTATATATGCAAATTCACTTTAATTCTTGAAATTAAATCCGGTGCTTTAATGGGCTTGATGGCAAAGTCTGTTGCTCCAACATCCATAAACTTATCGGATATCTCTTGTCTTTCGTCCACGGTTAGCACTAGTATTGACAATTCAGGCATTAAGCTTTTTAGCTTTTTTACTGTGGTTAAGCCGTTAAGCCCCGGCATATGATAGTCTACAATAACCAGTTTAGGCCTTACCTCTTTAACCAGTTCAATTCCTTGTTCTCCGCTATTGGCGGTATAAGCCTCATACCCACAGAAATCGCATATTTCCTTTAGAGTAAACAGTATATCCTCTTCATCATCAATAACGACTATTTTAACTATCTCCGCCACTATACTCTCTCCTATCTCCTTCATTTGCAATAGGTAGTTTAACAGTAACCGTCGTACCTATTCCATAATTGCTTTCAAGCTTTATGATTCCGTCATTTTCTTCAATAATCTGTTTTGCAAATGGAAGTCCAAGCCCCGATGTATTATTTGTTGAGTGTCCAATCTGCCATATATTTTCAAGCTCGCTTTTCGGAATACCTATTCCATTATCAATAACCTTTATAACCACCATTGCTTCTTCGCTTTCCAGCTTTATTAATATTCGCTTCTCACCCTCAGTAGGTTCTGCTATAATGGCATTTTGTATTAAATTAATTATAGCCCTTGAAACCCTCACTTTATTGATGATAATATCGGGAAGGTATTCTTTGTATTCAATTGTAAATTTCAGAGCTTCATCTTCAATAGGTATTTGTGCTCTTATATAGTTAATTAAAACAGACATATCTACAACCTGTCTAGACTTACCATAAAGAAAGCTGGAAATCATCTCACTCATCTTTTCAACTGCACTCTCTATTCTCTGGCTGTAGGTAGATAATTTATCAATATCCTTTGATAAAAGAAGTAGTGAGTTCAATCCCCTTATTGTAACAAGGGGAGTTTTAAGATCATGGGCTAGGGCATTTATTTCTTCGTATATTCTATTTTCCATAAATTTAGCCCTCATGTTTTCAAGCTCTCTGGCTTTTTGATAATTTTCTTCAACAATAACTATATTTCTGTGATGAAATCTATATAATAATGACGTCATGGTGGAAGAAAACAAAAGGGGAACTAGGAAGGCGATTCCCACAGTATTGAGTATAGACTCACTTTCTAAGTACCTAGCTACAATTTTTATACTTACAGAAATATCATTGGCTCCAATTCTAAAGCTAGATAAAACCGGCATGATATTAATCCATTGCATTGCAAAAAACACTTGCACACTTACTATTATATTGGACTTTACAGATATTCCCTCTTTAGATATTATCATCAGCAGGGTTATTAGAAATAATGCCAATAAATCCGTAAGGGGCTCCCAGGGCAGAATAAGCCAGCTTTGATAAATGCTCTTAATAAGCAAGAACAACATTATAGATATAGCTCTTTTTTTACCGTGATTATATAATTCAAAGGACTTCATCTGTCCTATAATCAGTAGAATACTTAGATATAATAATATATTATATATTGTGAAAATCATATTTGCTGAAGCAGATGCCAATATTAAGTTTCCACTATCCCCTGAATTAATTGCCTCACGTATCCAGATTATAATGCTAAATAAATATGATCTTGATAATATTGGTATAACAGTCACTATTACAAATAGTATATATCCTATCATGGCATTTAAGCCAAAGAGACTTCTTTCCTTTGACATTGATTCACCTCAACTCAGCGATATAAAGATGCAAAGGGAGCTTTTATCTCTTGAATATCTCCAACTAATGATAGTGGTATATCCTTCTCCCTAGCGATACTGCTAATAAATTCATCATAATTGCCGTCATGGGTACTTATAATAAAGGAAGATGCTTGTCCTACCATCTTAAGCAAGTAATCGGTTTTAGTATTTCTTCTTTCCCTGCTGCCTATATACACCATAATTATTGGCATATCCACATCCTTTACACTTTGAATGAATTTATTAACCCTATTGACTTCACCTTCATATGAGCTATCATTTAGTATTTCTCCAATTGCACTATACCCTACGACGACTACTATTGAGCGTACCGTCTCCAAGTCAAGGCTTTCAGCCTTGGGCATAAAATAATTATGCAGCATCAGCTCATTTGCCATATTTTTAATTATATAGGTATCTGTACTCTGACCAGCAGAGGTAATAAGTATTTTTTCTTTAGCAATGGGATGGGGCAGATAAATATTAGCTTTATGCTCCTTATGTGATAATAATCTAAACCAATTAATGAAGGTAAACGTTATAATTGATCCCATCAAGACTAAGAAAATATTTTTTAAAATTCTTTTCCTTCTCATATTACTCTCCATTCTCTATATCAACCATATTAAGAACTTCCTGACCATTAATGCTGGCAACATAACCTTCGACATTTTTTCCAACACCTATAAATGTAAGTGTATGGGCAAGGGGTATCGCTGGAGTATCTTTATGAATTAATTCCTGTACCTC
>JANQEZ010000272.1 GCA_028278115.1 Clostridia bacterium | reverse complement strand
ATTTATACACATCAAAAATCCCTAGAAACATCGGATATTTTGATATGTACATTAATATAGTATATGTATAAATTAACATTTACTTCGGATTCTCTATATATAGACATTCTAAAACTTAGATTTCTAGATTATGTGTTAAATTCTCTATAAATCAGAAAAGACTTTTACATCTCATCTTTTCCTATCATTTCAATACCTTTATCGGTAATTTTTATTTTGCCTTCCTTTAGAAGTCTCCCGACAGCCCTTTTGAAGGCACGCTTACTCATATTCAACTCGCCCTTTATTCGCTCGGGTGAACTACTATCCTTCAAGGATAATCTTCCGCCCCATTTATTCATTTTCTCTAAAATAACGGTAACATCATCTTCCATCTGTTTATATGCTTTTTCCCTTAAGCTCAAATCCAGCTTTCCGTCTTCCCTTACTTTAGTTATCCTGGCCTCGATTTCATCACCACATCTATGCTTTCCGTATAATTCATTCTTTGGAATTAAACCATGATATTTTTTATCAACTGCTACAAAGGCGCCCATATCATCCTTTATCTCGTATATTATTCCCTGGATTTTATCATCAACCTTATGGGTTGAATCACTTTTAAGATATTTGTAAATATCCATAGTCCCACACAATCTATCACTTTTATCTATATATAAGGCTACTAAGTATTTTTTCCCTTGTCTAACTCTGCATGTTTGTTCTTTGAAGGGTAAAAACAGGTCCTTTGGCAAGCCCCAGTCCAAAAAGGCTCCTATTTTTGTAGTTTCAACAACCTCAAGGTATGACAACTCGCCCATAACCAGCTTAGGTGTTTGGGTAGTAGCTATCATTCTATCCTTAGAATCCCTATATACAAACACTTCTACTTCATCACCAAGGAAAGCCTCTTGCCTTAGCTCTTTCCTTGGCAATAGAATGCTTTCATTATAATTGTCTAATTTACTGTTCAAATAAACTCCAATATTGACGATTTTAACAATCTCTAGTTTCTGGGTTCTTCCTAATTCTATCATTTTTTTCTCCTTCGTAAATTATTTATAATACTTTTCTCATCTACACTGTAGAATTTTATAAATACTTTAGCTTACTTAATACATTTTATAATATTTTGCTTCATACTACAATTATAAGAATTACTAAACTATATCTTGTCATTAATATTTTATGTAGAATTATTAAACCTATTAATCTTTGAAATAGTATTATAGATGTGTGACTTAGGAATTTAACTTTTTCTAAATATTTTTTCTAACCAAAGATATTATACCTATTCGGCTAATAGCTAACGGCTGACAGCTAACAGCAAAACATTGAAAGTAAAATTTCAAGGTCACACATCTATAATATATTTATCATTAAAGCTTGAATAAATTTTTATAAATAAGTTTAAAGTTTTCAAAGACTTAACATGACATTAATATTGACTTAACATTTGCTAGATATTATATAGACATAGAATAAGTATACATCCTCTCTTAAAAAATAAATATAGCTTTTCCAATAGCTAATAGGGCTACTGCTTAAATGCAGAGCCCATATTGCTTTTTTTATAGTCTATTATTTGGCTAATTTTTAGGCTGTTGACAAAGGAGAATTTCTTTATTATAGCTTAAAGCAAAGCCTCTTATATATTTTTGTACACACTTCTATCTTGAAGTTTTATTTGAAATACTTTATACCAACAGCATCCTTTACCTCATCCAAGGTTTCATCTGCAGCCCTTCTTACTTTTTCACTTCCAAAATACAATATATCTTTAACTCTTTTAATATTATTTTCATAGTAACTTCTTCTTTCTCTAATAGGAGCTAAAGTCTCATTTAAAGCCTTGGATAAATTCTTTTTACATGCTGCACATCCTATTCCGGCGTTCTTACACATTTCATAAATATTGTAGCTTTCATTTTCATTGAATACTCTGTGATAGCTAAAAACAGTACATATATCTGGGTTGCCCTTATCTCTAATAGTGACTCTATTGGAATCTGTAACTGCTCCTTTGATTTTACTTTTAACCTCTTCCTCGGTATCTGCAAGGTAGATAGAGTTTTTTAAGCTTTTACTCATTTTAGAATTTCCATCTAGTCCAACTAATCTTGAACAGCTAGAAAGCAAGGCCTCTGGCTCAATAAGAATTGGCTTATATAAATCGTTAAACCTTCTAACTAATTTCCTTGTCAGTTCAATATGGGGAAGTTGGTCTTCTCCGACGGGAACCAAATCAGCCCTGCAAAATGTTATATCCGCTGCCTGGCTTACTGGATATCCAAGGAATCCATAGTTCAAATCTGTATAACCATATTGGGATGCTTCTGCCTTTATTGTGGGATTGTGTTTTAGCATATTTACTGTGGTAAACATTGAAAAGTATATGGTAAGCTCAGCTATCTGAGGTATCATGGACTGAATAAACAATGTTGATATCTCCGGATTAATCCCCACTGCTAAATTATCAAGTGCCACTTCATAAACATTTTTTTTCAGCATATCGGGCTCTTTAAAATGCGTCGTTAAAGCCTGAATATCTGCAATTATAATAAAGGTTTCATAATCACTTTGTAATTTTACCCTGTTTTGTAGACTTCCTACATAGTGGCCGATATGAAGCCTTGATGTAGGTCTGTCTCCTGTCAGTATCCTTTTTTTCATTTTCAATGTAACTCCTCCATTCACAAGCTTTTAAGAGATATAAACAGCTAGGCCACCAACCCTCTTCCATTTCCACCACCATCCTTTCAAATCGTCTATCGACGCCTTTTAGCTGTAAATTCTAAGTATTAGGGTCTTACTAATAAGCCTTATAAGAAAATTTTCAATGCAATATTTCAGTGAAGATAATTTGCAATTCTTTAAATTCCTTAAATTTACTCTGCTTAATAAATACTATTTTTGTTGAAACTGTTGGAGCTCCTTAGAAATAAAAAAAACTCCTATCCCTATAAAGGGACAAGAGTTACTCTCCTGTGGTACCACCCAAATTGGCTTTTAAAGCCCACTCATTTCATGTACTAACATACATTTTCTCTTGATAACGGGTAGAATTCCCGGCAGTGCCTACTTTTTATTCGGACTGCACTCGTAAGCCCATTCAATATAAATCTCCATACTGCATTCACACCACCAGCAGCTCTCTGGGATTTCAATCTATATTTACTCCTCTTACTCATTGCTTTAAAGTATTATTTTTATTCATTATATGTAATATACATCGAAATGTAAAGAAAATAATGAGCAAATGTATAATTTGTATATCCAATACCTAGCTAAAGTATGATATAATACTTACGAATTAATTTGATTACAATTTTAAGATAACGGAAAATCAAGAAAGGATGGAATGCAATGTCTTTACTTAAACAATGGCAAGATCTGGCTTATGTTGAGCGTTCTGAGGAAGAATACAATAAATTTTGGAGTGAATATCTTCCACAGGAGCAAAAGAACTACGAATACATTTTAGAAAACAAAAACGAAGCTATAGAAGGTTCATTAACTGGTCTTGCTGAAAAATTTGAAATGGACTTTATTACATTTACGGGATTCTTAGACGGAATCAACACGAGCCTTACTGAGGAGCTAGATCTTGATAGTTTAACTGAAGAGAGCAATGTGAAGCTTTCAGTTGACTTTGAAAAACTTTACTACAATATGCATGCTGCTAAAGCAGATTGGCTTTATAATCTTCCACAGTGGGATGATATACTTACTATTGAAAAAAGAAAAGAAATCAAAAAAGATTATAATAGGTCGCGTATTGTAGTAAATGATAAAAAAATCGGTAGAAATGAACCATGTCCATGCGGCAGTAGTAAAAAATATAAGAAATGTTGTTTAAATAAGTAATTTTTTCAATATAGATAAAAAATTCAATAGTAATAAACATAAAAATAGCCGAATTAGCTATTGAATTCAATAGTTAGTCCGGCTTTAAAACTATTTGTTACCCTAATAGACAAATCTCTTAGGCGAATTATATAGATTGATTATTTGTCTAGCCTTAACATGTATTCTTGTGCAGAACCTAAGCTCCTTAGCCATAGAAGAAATATCTTGACTTTTTTTCTGCTCGTTTACTTCTTTAAATTCTTCATCTAATTGAAGCTTAAGGCTTTTTACGTAATCATTTAAAGCTTGATTATTTAACAATTCTTCCACCTCGTCATACAATTCCATAGCAAGTTTCTTAGAATGCTCCAAAGTCAGCTCAGGACTTTCTGTTAATTTTATATCCCAAAAAGCATTTCGCTCATTATATATGGAGATGGCTAAATCGGGACTGATGGGTGTAGCACCTCGAACAGCTGGGCCAGTACATAGAGAATATAGTCCCTCTGAAGGTTTCATAACAGCTACAAGGGCATTTGAAGAATGGGCTGTAGATATTTTACCCCACTTACCATTTTTTCTATACTCCTTTATAGCCTTATTCCATTCCTGCTCGGGCATAGTTCCTGTAGTCCTATAAATAGCTTTGGCAGTATCAACCGTTATATTGCCATGATTTCTTTTAGCCATTTTATTTAAAAAAACATTCCTATTATAGCTATTCCAGTAAGCAAACATCATACCTTTACTCATAAGCTCATCGTTATCTATTTTCCCACTATACCATTTAAAGATCATTCCAAGGGATTTAGTCATTCCTGTTGGCTCTTTAGGTCTCCAGCCACCCATTTTATCCCATGACCACAAATCTTTTATTTTGCTCATCCAGTCGGATTGTATTGCATCGGGATGATTTACACTATTATTGGAAAATAGATAATCTTCCTCATCTAGTATTCCAGCTTCCCTCACACATTTTGGATTAGACCTTCCCTCAATGATATATGCATAATTATCATCAGCGTAAAATCCCCCAACGGTAGCTTGGTCACCAAGGCCTATATCACCTATAGGCCAACTCATTTCTTGTTCATAGGCTTCCTTGGCAGAGGATTTATATCTAAGATTATGCATCACAGAAGCACCTCTTCTTATTCCATATCCCCATTCCTCTATAGGCTCAAGCATTTTCGGACCGCCGCCATGATGCACATAAGTCAGCCCCTTTAAGTTCATTGAAGGATGTCCAAAGAACCAATTAGGTCCAACCGTCGGTAGGGTTCCGGTGGCTTCAAAGGTTGTGAATACAAAGGGAATTCCGTCATCGGGATAAGCTGCTATAGTAACTTGATAGCTCATATCATGATCTCCTGTGGCCACTGCAACTAATTTCCCATCATCGGTTGCCATATTCCATGCCGCTAGGGCTGTACATGCCAAGGGGGGCAGCTCAGGCATTCCACCCTCAGAGTTCAAATACGATTTTGCAGGAGGTTTATGCCCTACCCAAAGGTCTATAACATCTTGATAGGAGAGATTTATACCAATTTTCAAAGCATAATCACTCCATCCCCTTGAAAACTCAATAATCTCAGGTGTATAACTCCTATGCATATCTTCCCATTTATATAACTCCTTCACTTCCTCCTTAGAAAGCTTCTTTCCTGCATGTCTTTTTAACATCCAGTCCCCAAAAACATCTACCAACTGCTTTGCGTATTGTTTGCCCATCTCATAGCTTGAGCCCTTAAGCATTATGACAGGCGTTATATCGGGAACAATAGGTACATCCTCTGAAAATAGTATTTCTGCATCTTTTCTTACAGCTGGAGATTCATAGTCTACCAATTCATTGGTTTTCTTCTTCATATAGTCATTTAATTGCTTAGCTATATCCATTGCAATTTCAAAGGATTTAAAAGACTTATCCCAAAGGTCTTTATCATTGTCATTTTTCATTGCTTCAGTTGCATACCATTTACCTCTATAATGATAAACCATAGCGTCATTAAACTCTTTAACCCTCTGAAAATACATGTCACTTAATGGGTCTATCTCTGAAATCTTTATATTTGCTAAAGTCAGCGATGACCTTGACTTATCCCTTATCCGATAAATCTTAAACGCCTTTGAGTTTTCCAGATAAAATCTTAAAAATTCTAAAGTTCCAGTCTTTTTAGACATTATCTCCACCTCACTTTTTATCCCATTTCATTACGGATTCTTCTAGCTGCTTTCTAAGGAAATTAAGAAATTCTTCACTCTCCTCAAGTCGCACCCTTAGCTCGCTCTCAAATTCTTTTAAATTTAAAATCTTTTTCATAAATCCCTCCAAAGAGGTAATGTAGCTAATAAAAGGGACTATACTTTCTTTACCTGGAGGCATCTTTACCTTATAAAACTTCTTTCTAATTCCAGGCTTCGTCATGATTTCCACTCTATTCAAATCCATAAGTTGATTTAGGGATTTGCTTGCTGAACCTTTGCTTAGATTTAGTATTTCCCTCACTTCATCGAAATGCAGCTCTTCAGGTTCCCATATCAAAAGAAGAGCATAGACCCTTCCAGCAGAAGGTGTATATCCATACTTCTCTAAAAACAATCCATATTCTTCAATTAGTTTAAGCTTTTCCTTTTTATTGTTCATTTTGTTCACTCCTTATTGAACATATTAATATATAAATTCATTTTTGTCAAGGTATATGAATCAATATAACTAAATTTCTTCTTTCTTCAAAAACGAGAATAAAGACCTAACCCTTTGGTTTTGGCCTTTTCTCTTTTACTTCTATTAACTTAATTTATCCTTCTGCATTATAAGCTAAAATCATATAGATAGCTTAATAAGCTATTAATCACATACCTAAAATTGACTATGTTCTGGTTTTAAACTTTGTTTTACATTCCGGACATGTTATTATTATAATTCCTTTGTCTTTAGGTATCCTTAGTCTCTTTTTACATTCGATACAATCAATAACCTTGTAATCCAAAAGACTCTCAATTCTTGCCTTGTCAAGACCAACCACCACTTCATCGCCGATTATAAATGCGGGAACCCCCGTTATATTCCTTTTCATCATTTCCTGCCTTGCAGATGGGTCTGAGTTAACATCCTTCTCTATGTATTTTATGCCTTTTCTCGAAAGGAACTCCTTCGCAGTATAGCAATGAGGTCAGGTTTTACTTGTAAACATTATTATCTCTTTCATATTCTATAACCTCCTTATTGACTATTATATCAATAGATTAAGATTATAGCATATTTAATCTAATTTATTTATGGCTTTCCTTACTCTATTTACATATATCCTTTGATAATCAGGGTTTTCTCCTAAACCGTGAAGATATGTATTTACAATAAAGCCTTCCTTTTCAAGCAAGGATTTCCATGAATCTTCCTCGTCCGAAGCCATATCATTTGTAGCATGATCTCCAGCAACCAGCATATAGGGCATTAAGGTAACCTCTTTAATATTTTTACTCTTTAATTTCGGTATTATATTCTCTATTTCTGGGTATCCTTCCACAGTTCCAACATATACACTTAGACCTTCGTCGTTTAAGAAGGATTGCAGGCAAGCATAGCAGGCATTTGCCGGGTGGGGAGTTCCATGACCCATTAAAACAACTGCATTATCCTCCTTTATATCAGGCAATTGAGTTTTTAGTGCTTTAACTGCTTCTTCATAGTCCTGGGTACCGTATAGAACTGGTGTCCCAATGGCTATTTTCTCAAATTCATCATTAAACTCTTTAAAAACAGAAACTATCTTTTCATACTCTATTCCAGGTATAATGTGAAGGGGTTGCATTATTACTTCTTTAAATCCCTCCTCCTTCATTTTTTGTAATGCCTCAGAAGGATTATCTATAAATATATTGTCTCTTTCCTTT
>JANQEZ010000271.1 GCA_028278115.1 Clostridia bacterium | reverse complement strand
AATCGGACCATCTTTTGAGCTTCCTTATTTTATTTCTAATTCTTGAAAGCTCTCTATTATGCTTGGCTAATTTATTCTCTAGTTCTCCAGCTCGAATAAAAGTCCTATATTTTGCACCCACTCTAAAGTTTTTGCTTTTTTTATGAAGCTTAGCTAGATTTTTTGCAGATACAACTATTTCATCTTCATCATCGAAATAGACTTCCCGTCCTTTTATCCAGTTTTTCATAATATACTTGTTTTCATCATCATGGTAGTAGGGCTTCTTTTCTTTTGTTAAAGACAGTCGATCAACATTGTTAAATCCATTATGATTTAGATGCTCCTCAATATCATACATAAATTTAATTTTATCTGGATGAAGTTTTACTTCTTTAAACAATTTTAGCCCTTGATCAGTTTCTAATATGTATGCTCCTCTACCTTTATAGGTATTCTTTACTGCTATATCAAATTGCTCTATAATACTTTGGTATTCTTCTAGCATCCCATCACCTCAACCTTCAGTAATTAGTAGAGCTCCTACTTCAAAAAATGGTATAAAAAAATCCTATCTCCATTACAAATAAGTCACTACTTTAATATATATGAAGCAACCGATTATAATATGAGGACAGGAATTTAATTATTTTAAAATTATTGAAGGTTATCATGAATATATTTAAGAAGAATTGTCCTTGTATTCTTTTCAGGGTCTTCTATTACCAAATCTAATAGCTGTTTTAATATCTCACCAATTCTTTTACCTTCTACTATACCTATTTGAATGAGATCATGACCATTCACCGCCAATTGTTTTAAGCTAACGCATTCATTTTCTTTTTTAATCATTTCAGCCATCTCACGAATGGTATTAATTTTAATGATACGTTCTTCAATTAAATTGGGATGCTGAGCACGAATATCTGCTGACTGTACTTTTAAATAATC
Organism: Clostridia bacterium; assembly: GCA_028278115.1. Lineage (GTDB taxonomy): Bacteria > Bacillota > Clostridia > Peptostreptococcales > Caminicellaceae > JANQEZ01. The sequence continues at coordinate 5,264 of JANQEZ010000271.1, read as the reverse complement.
TTCAAACAGAGCTTCACCAACTTTATAGATGGCTTTACGTACATTCTTGGGGTGAACCTTGAATCGATAATCATGATAGGTTACCAGCTTAACAACCGTCTGTATAGTTGCATTATCAAACTTTAATCTTCGCAATACCTGTTTGGCAATATCAGCACTAACCTCTTGATGTCCGTGAAAATGTGTTATGCCTTCTTCATCTGTTCGCTTTGTTTTGGGTTTTCCTATATCATGCAAAAGCATGGTCCATCTTAAATGAGGGTTTGATTCTATTAATCTTACAGATTTTATAATATGTCTATCTATAGGGTATGCATGATAAGGATGCTTTTGTTCATTATGAATACAAGGTATAAATTCTGGTAGAACAAAAGTCATCAGCCCTAATTCATGTAATGTAATCAGTTTTTCAGGATTATTAGATAAAAGAATTTTTGTCAATTCTACCTGTATTCTTTCTGCGCTTACATTTTTTATTAAGGGTGCCATGTCTATGATAGCCTGCTTGGTTTCTTGTTCTATTGTAAAGTTAAGCTGAGCTGAAAATCTAACAGCTCTAAGCATTCGAAGAGCATCTTCCTTAAATCTCTGGTGCGCCACACCAACACATCGTATGATCCTTTTTTGTAAATCTTGCATTCCGTTAAAAGCATCTATAAGACCTTCCTTAGGATGATACGCCATAGCATTCATTGTAAAGTCTCTTCTTTTTAAATCTTCTAGTAAATCACTGGTATATTCTACCGATTCTGGCCTTCTATAATCTATATATTCTCCATCAATTCTGTAGGTTGTAACCTCATAGGGTACACGATCGAGTAGTACTGTGACCGTTCCGTGCTTTAATCCTGTGTCCACAGTTTTAGTAAATATCTGTTTTATCTGTGCTGGTGTCGCTGAGGTTGTTATATCCCAATCCCCCGGCTTTCTTCCTAGGAGGCTGTCTCTAACACAGCCTCCTACGACATAAGCACTATAGCCGTTCTCATTAAGTCTTTGGATAATGCTCTCTGCATTAGGGGGAAGGATGATTGGATTATGCTTCATATTTATCACCATTTACGATGAGCTAGATTTAGTCCAGCTTCTCTTTTCATACACTCATTAATTACTAAAATAAGATCCTTACTTTTTGTCTTATAGTCTGTTCGTCATAACCTGCATCCACTAATGGCTGTATCATTTCGTTGGCATTATCTGGCACATAGGTTTTTATAAAATCACCATTACCTTCAATAGAATAAGAACCGAGTGAAGCAGGAATAAAAACTGCATCTCCTTTTTTGATGGGGTAGGACTCTTGGTTGTAGTTCAAGCTTCCACTCCCATCGATGCATAAGTAGATATAGAACTTTTTCTGTTCTGTATCATGCAGCATCGTACCATGAAGCTTTACTTTTTCTAAAGCAAAATAGCTATTTGCTATATAGTAAAGTGTTTCAAATTCTTCGTTTTTTATACTAAGTCCTTCTGTCTTAGTTGTTTCATGGATACCTTCGAAATCTATAACATCAATAGATTTTTCTATATGTAGGTCTCTTTTCTTACCATCCAAGCCTACTCGGTTCCAATCATAGACCCGATAGGTTGTATCTGAATTCTGCTGAACCTCCGCTAATACAATACCATCCCCGATTGCATGAAGCACTCCTGCTGCAATATTAATGACATCTCCTGCCTTAACAGGAATTGTATTTAGGGTATCTTCTACTTTTCCATCTTTAACAGCTTGTACAAAGTCTTCTTTTGAAATCTCTTTTTTTAGACCTACAATCAGCTCTGAGCCAGGTTTCGAATCTAAAATATACCAGCACTCATTTTTTCCAAATTCTCCATTCTCATTAACGGCTGCATAGGCATCATCTGGATGAACTTGAACAGAGAGTTTTTCTTTAGCGTCAATGAATTTAATGAGTAATGGAAATTTCTTGACCTCAGTAAATGCCGAACCAAGCCATGCCTCCTTATCATTCAAAACAATATCCTTTAAAAGCTTCCCTTTATAAACACCATTGCTTACCGTAGAATTGCCATTATCATGGCAGGCAACTTCCCAACTCTCACCTGTGTGGTCATTGGGAATTGCTTTGTCAAATAAGGTACTTAATTGAGAACCGCCCCATATTCTATCTTTAAAATCTGGATTTAAAAATATTGGATAAATCATCTTATCACCTGCTTTTTATTTTTTCGCTTGTGAAGCCTAACAGCTCCTTGCGATTATTATAGCAGTAAATAGGATAAAACTCCAATATTTTGTTAACTGAAGTCTTAGAGTTTTATTTTATAAGATATACAAGACATCTAAACTTCATAATAACATTGGAAAGTAAAGGTTAATATTTTAACTCGATTTTATACCTCTTTTCTTAGAAACAATATCAAATAGCTCTAATAATTGATGTGCAACTCTATTAAAGGTATATTTTTCTTCAACCATTTTTCTTCCGTATCTTCCCATTTCTAGACCTTTTTCCTCATGTTCTAGCAAATAAATGATTTTTCCTGCCATTGCCTCTGGATTATCAAATTCATTAAGAAGCAGTCCATTTTTGCTCTCTTCTATTACCTCAGCATTACCTCCACGATTGGTGGTTATAATGGGAAGACCAGCAGCCATGGCTTCATAGTGAACTCTAGCTAATGGCTCCTCCCATTGAGAAGCACATACAAATATGTCTCCCATATTATAATAGGTATGAATTAATTTAGGAGCAAAGAAGCCAGTAAAAATTACAGGTCCAGGAAGACTTTTACTCTTTTTTTGAATATGAATGACATAATCATCTGTGGCATTGCTTCCATACCATTTGCTGCCGACAAAAAGTAATGCTGCTTCTGGGTGAAGCTTCATAACTTTTTCCATTGCTTTAATTAATATGTGAGCACCTTTTTTTTTGCCAAGTCTACCAATATAGAGAATAATTTTATTGGATTCAAGACCATATTTCATGCGCATTGCCATTCTAGATTGCTGTACTTCTTCTGACCACTTAGGTTTTATTTGTTCATAATCAACAGCAGAGTAAACTACATTTAATTTGTCTTCAGCAATGGGGTATAGTTTTTTGACTCCATCAGCAATAAATTGACTCACTGTTGAAATAAATTCAACTTTTTCTATACACTCAACCGCCCTTGTAGGGTCGATTTTCTTGGGTAACATCATCTCATTATGGAGACTTAAGCTAAAGGCAGTATTAGGCGCCGCTTTACTTAGACGAGAAACCCATCGCGGTCGATTAAAGACATGAATTAAATCATAAGTTGTGTCTTCTTCAATTAGTAGGTTCTTAATATTCTTAACATACTCATCCCTTGTTTTGCCATGTACACGTAATATTCTTATATTACCTGATGCTTCTCTTTCTGGTAATGTATCATTATATAGGCTAATTACCGTTATCTCATGGTGTCTAGCCAATATAGGGAGTATACCTTCAATATATATCTGAATAGCACCTCCCAAAATCGGAGGCACTGGTAGCTTTTCTGTACAAATAAATGCTATCTTCACGTTTGTCCTCCTTTAATATAAGTCTTTTAAAATGTTGACTTTACTATGCTCTATTTCAGCAATTCTAATGATCTCACTTGAACTTAAACTTTTATTTTTCTTGAACAAATTTTTAACGGTTGCAAAAAACCAATGTGGGAACAATAAATCTATAGCAAGAACTCTTTTTTGTTCTATTGATAAAGGATTACTACGCCCATACCAATCTACTATTTCTTTTATTTTCATCTTATCCCATACACCACGTTTCTCCATCCGTTTTCCAATAATTTTTCTTAAGTCTCTCATTTCCAAATCATAGGTAACGCCATCTAAATCAATGACATAAACCGTTTCTCCTATATAAAGCGCGTTACCTTCTCCATAGTCCTGATGGCATAGCGCTGCCTGCTCTAGCTGAATGCTCGTCATTTCTGGATAGGCAGAATGATTCAATGCTTCTATTGCTGTGTTTCCCATATCTATTATTTTGTCTATCCATTTAAGATAGGCTTTGTAGACAGGGATGTTTTGATGGTTTGATGCTTCTTTCTTCCATTTTAGCATTCTATTTAACATAGATTCATATTGATGGGGCCACCTACCTAGTTTAGATGAAATTTTAGCACATTCTGGAGGATAATATCCTTTGGATTTTACATGAAAGTGCCCAAGTCCCTTCAAAGCTAATCGTAAATCAGCAGGCTTTTTAAAGTTAAAATCTTTACCGTCGATCCATTCATATAGAACAAAAAGCTGTCCCATATACTCAGTTATCGGCTCGTTATCTTTATTAAGATAAATCTTGGGTACACATCCCCCACAAGAGGCAATATATCTCTGAGCATTTACTGTAAATACAGCCTTTTCTTTTATGTGCTTTAGTCTTTTTAGACATCTATGTTCATTTCTGTGTGTCACCTTCCATAGTGTTTTTAGACCTTTATTCTGAATAAGCTTTAATGCATCTGGCACAATGTCATACCTTGAAAGTACATAAGCAGCTAATTCTGGTAAGTTTAAGGTACCATTTTCTGTATTCATACGAACCTCCATTTGATCAGATATACTATTTGGGTATGGATTAACCTATATGTTGAACTAACTATTTGTAAGCTATTTTCTTTGTTTAGTATGTTTCTTTATTTTTTCAATTCCTGCGCTGGTAGAAGACTATCCATATTTGAAACAATTGGGTCAACTGATTTTTCTATTTTGATCATCTCTTTTAATCTCTTGATATATTTGCTCTCTGTCCAGCTTTTTTCTCTTTTTTCATAGTACTTTCTCATAATACCAACAAATAAATGTGGATAAGTTAAGGTAGGCCTTAGAAGCTGCCACTGCCAGTTCTCTAGGGGATTTTTCTCTTGATACCACATCAGTATATCCTTTACTAGAGAATACTCCCACTCACCTTTTCGCTTAATTATTTTGTTTAGGAGTTTTCTTATATCCCTTAATGGAATATCAAATGTAAGAGAATCTGTATCTAATACATAAATGCGATTTTTTTTATCCAATAATAAGTTTCCAGCTGTAAAATCCTGATGACAAAGCCCGCCCTCATTGCTAACAGCGTTTACCCATTGATGATAAGCATCCTGAGCGGTTTCCTCTATAGCTTTTTGCACTCTATCATAAAAATACGGAAATTCGTTAAGTATAATTTTTCCAAAAGTTGAATGGTCTTTATTTGAGCATTCTTGCTCGTAGAAATCTTTTATCTTTTCTGCCTGCTGTTGATATTTATCTACCCATCCCCCTA
>JANQEZ010000195.1 GCA_028278115.1 Clostridia bacterium | reverse complement strand
TCTTATATAAGAATAATTATTTTACAAAAATTGTATATTTATAAAGCTGATTATCTGCTCTATCAAGGTTAAAAAAATAGAATATAATTGATAATGACTATCATTATTGAAAAATAATATTCATATTGGTATAATATAAATATGGATACTTTCGGAAAACGCTGATACGAGGAGGGATAGAATATATGAATGATATAAAAAGGGATTCCTTCTATTTAAACAAAATGGCTGTTTTAACAAAGGAAACAGAAGATTACTCTGTATATAAAGTTTTACCTGAATATGGTGAAGGCACTTTTACAATATTTAAAATCATACCAGGTCTGAATTTATCTTTAAATAATTTTATTGCAAATAACACCATAAGAAATTTTACAAAGGAGTATAGCAGGTTTTCAGAACCCATTTTAAAAATTAATTACTGTTTAAAGGGAAAAATGATAGCTCATGATGAAAATGGTCATGTATGCGTATCAAATAAAGGCAGCACTGCATATTACTCTGGCATTAAAAACATCCGCTTAGTGAATCACTTTGAAAAGCATTATGTGAGTATTTCCTTGTATGGTTATATTAATGAAATCACAAATGTATTTGAAGAAATATTTCAAGTAAAGGAAAGTATCTTTGTCGAATTTTGCAATCTCATTAATCAAGATTCAAGTTTTATAGTTATTAACAATGACCCTATTGTAATTAGATTGGTTGATAGTATAAAGGAAAGTATTATGAACGGTGAGAATGAAAGTATTAGGCTTAGGTCAATAGAATTATTACTGTATGAGCTTAAAAGCCTTAGAAAAAAAATGAAGAGAAAAGAAATTTATTTTAATAAATCAACAATTAATAAGATAATAGATATTGAGAATTATATAGTTAATAATTTAGATGAAAAAATTACTTTGAGTAAACTTAGTCAGAAGTTTAATGTTTCTTTAGATACATTAAAAAGATGTTTTAAGCAAATGTTTTCAAGCAGTATATACGCATATGTAAAGAAATCTAGAATGGAAAAAGGGAAGGAATTATTAATGAATAGTGATATAGGCATAGCAGAAATAGCCCTAACTTGTGGATACAGCAATCATCATAGCTTTAGCAAAGCATTTAAGGAACATTTCAAAGTTACACCAAGGGATATAAGGAAATTTTATTAAGAGGTTTTATAATAAGCAAATTTCATTTTGTTGAAAATCCAACTTTTATCTACCGATTAAGTTATTATGAAAATTAACTAAGCACATGTGATAGACCTTATATAAATAAATATGTGAATTAAGATTTGTTCTCAAATCTCTATAAATGGAGGTATTAATTTGAAGATTATTTATTTGACAATAGCCTTAATCTCTTTTGCTGTAGGACTTATAGGAGTAGTTTTGCCTCTATTACCTACGACTCCCTTTCTCCTGCTTACATCCTATTGTCTACTTAGAAGCAGCGATAGATTAAACAAAAAATTTCAAAGGACAAAAATCTATAAGAAATATGTAATGACTTTTATGGAGAAAAAGGGGATGACATTAAAATCAAAATTATTAATACAGATACCAGTAGGTATAATGTTGTGTGTCATGTTCATTCTAATAGATAGCAATGTAATGAGAGGAGTTATAGCTATCTTATTTGCAGGGAAAGTATTAGCTTTTTCTAAAATAGAAACATTAAAAGAGCTAAATAATCACGATGAAGGAAAGGTTACTGTCACTAAATCTTAATTTTGATTCCTTGCAAAAAAGTATATATTTTATAAAAAAATAGTCCTCATAAATATCTAAAGGGACTATCGGGAAATATCTTGATGAAAAAATCAGTAATCAGGGTCACATCTATACCTTGACAAAAACCTATTACTTTAATATACTTTTTAAAATACAAAAAATAAAGGCTATGAAGAGAAGAGTAGTCACTTTGGAAGCTTACAGAGAATTCCTTTTGCTGAGATGGAATAGTGAAAAATGTGATGAAACAAGTCTCAGAGCTTCATACGGATCTTATTATGATTGTATTTCTCCTAGAGAAATACGACTAAAAACGAAAGTATCTGATAACTTTAAGTTTTTAGCTTTAATAATAGGTGATGCTATGACGTTTGTTCACGTTACAGAACTAGAGTATAATTTTGTACTTGATAAGATTAGTATGGTGACATGCTGATAAAATAGGGTGGTACCGCGATATATTCGCCCCTACAAATAAATTGTAGGAGGTGTTTTTTTATGGGCTTTTTTACTCGACCGAATTTCATAGTTATCGGCTACTTATAATTGATATTCCAGCATAGAAAGATAAAATATTAGAGCTTTGAGGAGTGGATGTTATGAAAGAGAAAAAAGCGGATAGACCCAAATTTCCCAAGAAGGTCATTATCACTGCAGGTATGCCCTATGGCAATAAAGAGCTTCACTTTGGTCATGTAGGAGGAATGTTTGTACACGCCGATATCTTTGCGAGATTTTTAAGAGATAGGATTGGAAATGAAAATATAATATTTATATCTGGAACCGATTGTTATGGCTCACCAATATCCGAAAGCTACAGAAGGCTTGTGGATGAAGAAAATTATAATAAAGACATAGAGGATTATATTAAGAATAATTATGAAAAACAAAGAGAAGTACTTGATAGATATGAAATGAGCTTAAATTTATATGCAGCCTCTGCACTAGACAGACCAGGTGAAATACATAAAGAGATGTCAAAGGAAATATTTAATAAATTATATGAAGGTGGCTATCTTGTTAAGCTTTCTTCGCCACAGTTTTATGATATAGAAGCTAAAACTTTATTAAATGGTAGACAGGTCATTGGTAAATGTCCCATTGAAGGCTGTAATTCTAAGGTGGGGTATGCAGATGAATGTTCCCTGGGGCATCAATATATGGCAGGTGAATTAATAAATCCAAAGAGTATTTTATCTGGTACGACACCTGAGCTTAAGAAGGTAATGAATTGGTATTTTGTACTTGAATCATATATGGATATGCTAAAAGAAGTGGTTGATTACTTAAGATTGAACTCCAATACTCGTAGGTATATCCTAAATACTATTGAGGAGTTTTTAAAGCCACCCATTATTTATGTAAAGCGTAAGGAGCTAGAAGGTATTACAGACCTCGAAGCTAGTCTGCCAAGCCACTGTATTATAGATAATCCTAAGAAAGCTTCTATTTCACTTGTGTTTGATAATCTAAATGATAGAGATGGAGCAAGGAAAGCCTTGGATAAAATGGGGATTCGTTTTCGCACTGGTAAAACCCTTACTCCCTTTAGGATATCCGGTAATTCAGAGTGGGGTATAGAATTGCCAGAAAAAGAAAAACTATCTAATCTGACTTTCTGGGTTTGGCCAGAATCCCTATGGGCTCCCATTTCCTTTACTAAAGCCTATCTAGAGTCCATTGATAAAGCTCAGGATGGATGGAAGGATTGGTGGTTTTCAAAGGACTCTAAAGTTTATCAATTTATAGGTGAGGATAATATATATTTTTATGGTATTCCAGAAATGGCTTTATTTACAGCTTTATATAGTGATGAAGTAAAAGACATAGAAGAAAGGTTTAATACTATACTTCCTCAATTAATAGCCAACAATCACATACTTTTTATGGATAAAAAGGCCAGCAGTAGTAGTTCCACTAAGCCTCCTATGGCTGAAGAACTATTAGAGCATTACACTTTAGACCAATTACGTATGCATTTTTTAAGTCTTGGTTTAGCTAAGAAAAGCGCTGGATTTAAACCAAAGGCATTTATGGAAGTAAAAGGCGAAGAAGCTCCTGACCCCATTCTCAAGGATGGAAATTTACTTACCAATGTATTCAATAGAATTCTTCGATCATGTTTCTATACGTCACAAAAATACTTTGAGGGAAAGATACCAGGGGGAAAAATAAGTCCTAGAATAATTGAAGATACTAATGAAACTATTTTAGCTTATGAAAAACATATGTATAACCATGAGTTTCATAGAATAATCTATGTTTTAGATAGTTATATTCGCAATATGAATAAGTATTGGGTGAAGAATATGAGGCTTGCAGAGGATAAGGAAGACCATAATCATAAAAGACAGGTGCTTATTGATGTATTACACGGAGTTCGGACTTCCCTTACACTATTACATCCCATTACACCAAGTAGTTGTGAAAAGGTGAGGGAATACTTAAATGTAAGCACAAAGCTTTGGAATTGGGATTATATATTTGAACCAATCTATAGCTTTATTGAAGATGCTTCTCTGCATAATCTAAAATACCTAGCACCCCGGGTGGACTTTTTTATAAAACATAAGAGTCAATTCAAATAATAGACAAAGGTTTATGACTACGCTTTTTAGTGAGTACTATTTCATATTTTGTATTAAGAAAAATCTTCCAGTATTTAAGAAATTAAGTGCTCTAATTTGAAAAAAAAATTAACTCTATGCAAATATTATTTATCAAGTAAAGTCATAAGATTTTTGTGGAAAAGCATTAATCTTTGTGACCTTATTTTTATATAAGAATAAAAATTTTATAAAACTTGTATATTTTATACGAATGATAATGATTATCATTATTGAAAAGCAATATGCATATTGGTATAATATAAATATTAGTACTTTCGGAGAATACTGATACGGGGGACATATAATATATGAATGATATAAAAAGCAATTCATTTCATTTAAACGAAATGGCTACTTTAACAGAAGATTATTCTAATAATTCTATAATTAAATCTCTTTTTGGAATCTTTTTGCCCTAATTGCGTAAGTAATATATTTTTGTTTATGTTAAACTTATAGAGTTAGCTTAAACTAACTCTATAAGTTTGAAGGGAGGTTTGTAGTGACCAGATATATTAGAAACAAATTTATTGGACTAATAATTGTTTTAATAGGAGTGACCATACTTTCATTCATCTTCTCCAATATATCCTCTGTTGATCCAGCTGAGGCCTTTGCTAGAAGAACCATATTAAATCCAACTACTGAGCAAGTTGAGAATTTAAGAGAAGAAATGGGATTTAATTTACCTGTACATATACAATATCTTAATTGGTTAAGAAATTGTATCAAAGGAGATTTGGGAATATCTTTACTGACAAAAAATCCTGTTATTTATGATATAAGCAAAAAACTTCCGGCAACCTTATCCATTGTTTCATTAGCTTTTTTATGGATTATTGCTATAACTTTGCCCGTAAGTATTCTGTCAGCCTTAAGCAAGGATAATTTTTTTGACCATATAATGAGAATGATAACCATTATCGGAATTTCTATTCCAAATTTTTGGTTAGGCTTTCTTATGCTCGTTGTCTTTGCCATAGCTATTCCAATTTTTGATGTAGTTGCATATGGCGATTTTAAAGGTCTAATATTACCGTCTTTAACCCTTGCTATACCTATTGCATCATCATCCATCAGACTTCTTAGAGCAACTATACTTTCAAACATGAATAAGGATTTTGTAATCTATGCAAGGGCAAGGGGAATATCAAGAAACAATATTATTTGTAAGCATATTTTAAAAAACTCTATGCCGCCTATGGTAACTGTTTTTTGCCAAAATATTGGTTACATGATTGCAGGAAGTGCTATTGTTGAAAATGTCTTTTCATGGCCAGGCATTGGGAGGCACTTAGTGGATGCAATCATTGCTAGGGATTTACCTACAATAAATGCTTGCGTTTTGGTAATAGCAATTATTTTTGTTTTATTAAATTTATTTGCTGATGTATTGAATTGTGCTATAAACCCGAAAATCCTGCAGGAAACGGGGGGATTTTAGTGCTTAAAAAAATCTATAAAAATAAACAAGCTATGGTTGGATTAATAATGATTTTTATTGTACTATTTATAGCAGTATTTGCTCCAATTATTGCTATAAACGATCCCGAGGAAATTAATCCAATGAACAAATTTGTAAAGACAAGTCCCCACTATCCCTTAGGAGCAGACCAACTGGGGAGATGTGTATTTTCAAGACTAGTATATGGAGCGAGATACTCCCTTGGAATATCTATTCCAACACTTTTCATCCTTGCTCTAATAAGTATATCTATAGGAACCATATCTGCTTATTTAGGGGGGCGCTTTGATGATATCTTCTCTATCATAAGTGATATATTTATGGCATTTCCACCCCTTATAGTAGTTCTGTCCTTGGTAGGTGCTTTAGGGCAGGGAATAAGGAATATAGTTGCAGCAGTTGTATTTTCCATGTGGGTATGGTTTGCTAAAATCGTTAGGAGCTTTGTTCTCATGGAAAAAAACAAGGAATATATAATTGCGTCTAAAATAGCCGGGTGCAGTGATTATAAAATAATAATGTCACATATCATTCCAAACATCCTACCATCACTTATAGTTTGTTTTAGTACAGGTATAGCTGGTTTAATGCTGATGATATCAGGCTTTTCATTTCTTGGTCTTGGAATAGAAGCAGGAGCTGCAGAATGGGGCTCTATGCTTAGCAGTGGAAGGGCTTATTTATATTCGCATCCTTCACTAATTGTTTATCCTGGTATTTGCATACTGTTTACAGCAGCAGGTTTTAATTTGTTTGGTGAGGCCCTTAGAGACATTATTTCTCCCAAGGAGGTATAATTGTGAAGGATATTTTAACTATAAATAATCTAAGTATTTTACTAAGGAAAAATCAATCACAAATTGTTAAAAATATTTCCTTTAATCTTGAGGCAGGTAAAATATTGGGAATTATCGGAGAGAGCGGCAGTGGCAAAACCTTAACTTGCAAAGCAATAATGAGGCTTCTCAACGAGAAAAAGTTTACAATAAAAGGAAGTATAAGATTTAAAGGTGATGACTTGCTTAAGATGAAGGAAGGTCAAATAAATAATATCCTTGGAAAGGATATATCCATGATAATGCAAAATCCTATGACGGCCTTTGACCCAATGATGAAAATAGGAACTCAAATAGTGGAAACTATAAGGGCCCATACAAGATTATCGAAAAAAGAAGCATATTTTATGGGGATGAAGGAGCTTAAAAAAATGAATTTAAAAGGGGTTTCAGAGATTATGAACAGTTATCCCCATACCCTCAGTGGTGGCATGCTGCAGCGTATTATGATTTCAATAGCCCTAATGCTAAGACCCAGTGTAATTATAGCAGATGAGGCAACAACAGCACTTGATGTTAAAACTCAATCTATTATACTTGATGAGTTTAACAAAATTCGTGAAAGTGGTATTGGTTTAATAGTAGTATCACATGATTTTGGTGTAATAGCCAAGGTTGCTGACAATGTAATTGTGATGAAGGATGGAAGTATTATTGAAAGCAGCTCAGTGTATGAAATATTTGAAAATCCTCAGAAAAAATACACAAAGGAGCTACTAAACTCAAGACTTCTTATAAGGGAGATGAGGCATGCTTAAGGTGAAAAAACTGTATAAACAATATATAAAAAAAGACAGAAAAGGAAAAAAAACTATAATTAATGCAGTAGACAGTGTTTCCTTTAACCTTGAAGAAAACAAAAGTTATTCCTTAGTGGGTGAGAGCGGTAGCGGTAAAAGCACTTTAGCTCGTTTGATTACATATATAGAAAAACCAACTAAGGGAAAGATAGAAATTAATGATGAAGATTTATCTAAGATGAGCAAAAAAATACTTAGGATGAAAAGAGCAGACTTTCAAATGGTAATGCAGGATGGACAAAGCTCCCTTGATCCTAGAATTAAAATATATGACAGTATTGCTGAACCCTTAAGAAATTTTAAAAAACTCCATAAGAATGAAGAAAAATCAAGGGTTGAAGAACTGATGAAAAAAGTAGAATTACCATTAGAGCTTTTGGATAGACGCCCCTATGAGCTAAGTGGAGGACAGCAAAAACGTGTTTGTATAGCAAGGGCTATTAGTGTTGATCCTAAATTTATAGTTTTTGATGAAGCAGTTAGTGGACTTGATGTTACAGTGAGGAAAAAAGTTCTTGATCTACTTTTAAAACTAAGAAAGGAATTAAAGAGCTCCTATTTATTTATAACTCATGATATTGATGTGGCTATGTATATGTCAAATAATATATCAATAATGAAGTCTGGAAGGATTGTTGAGGAGATACAGGATGTAAAATCCTTCAATGACTTTAAGCATGCATACTCAAAGATGTTGATAAAATCCCTTCCTCCTAAAAAACCTTGTAGGGAGTTTAGGCGGAAGGATGTAAATAAACAGATATTATAATTTTTTAGCTTATTTAACTTTATAGGAAGGAGATTTATCCGTGGAAAAAAAACTGATAGCAATGATTTTCGCAGTATTGATTATGTTGAGTTTGTTAGCAGGCTGCAGTAGAAGCACTGAGCCTGTAAATAATGAGGAAAAAGAAAATATACCGAATCAAAATAGTGTTGGAGAAACAGAGGAAATAGCCACAAAAACCAGTGAGATTACTCTTTGTGAAAGCTGGGGATTTGAAAATGGATTTGCAACTGTGATAACCCCTGAGACTAGTACAAATTTTGGTCTAAACTTTTATTTAGCAAACTTTTATGAGACTTTAGTAAATTACGAAGATGGGGAGATTCTCCCTAGTCTTGCCAAATCATGGGAAGTTTCTGAAGATGGACTTATTTATACCTTTTATTTGAAGGAAGGAGTAAAGTTTTCAGATGGAGCAGATTTTAACGCTGAGGTAGTGAAAAAGAATTTAGAAATGATACCAAGGCTCTCCGGTGCTTATAATGGTTCCGTTGCTTTAATTACGGCTTTGTTTAAAGAAATTAATGTTATTGATGAATATACAGTTGAGGTTCATATGTCATCACCCTATTATGGAGCTCTTCATGATTTTGCAAAGCTTAATCCTATGGCTATGGTTTCCCCAAATGCCTTTAATGAAGATAATACTTTGTCCGATAAAATTTTTACTAATACTATGGGAACAGGCCCTTACATGTATGATAGTCAAAGCGATGAAAAAATATATACCTTTATATCCAATCCTAATTATCATGGAGGAAAATCTGATATTATTAAATTTAATGTAAAGGTTATTCCAGATCAGGAAGCTAAAGCTTTAGCACTTAGAAAAGGTGAAATTGACATGATTTTTGGATTTGCTCAAATATCCTATGATGGATTTAAGGTCTTCTCAGATGATAATAATTTTGGTACTAATATATCAGATACACCCATAAGGACTAGATTTTTTGGCTTTAATTTATCTAAGGAGCCCTTCAATGATAAAAATGTAAGACTTGCTGTAAATCATGCAATTGACAAAGAAAATATATCTAAGAATATATTTTATGATATTGAGAAGAAAGCAGATACTTTTTTCAATAGCGAATTGCCCTATTGTGATGTAGAGCTTAAGCCCTATGAATATAATGTTGACAAAGCTATTCAATTACTTGAACAATCAGGTTATGTGGATACAGATGGTGACGGCATAAGGGAAAAGGATGGTAATAAGCTGGAAGGAGAACTATTGTATATAAGCGGCAGTTCAGTAACAGATGATCTTGCCTTAACAGTTAAGTCTTTCTTAAATAAGATTGGAATGGATATAAAGGTTACAGGGCTTGACATGATGGCTTGGTATGCTAAAACACAGGCAGACGAGTTTGCCATAGCAGGTAGGGAGACCTATGGAATTCCCAGTGATCCCTTTACAAGCATTAGCAATATGAACACCCAAACAAAGGTTGACAATATCCTTGCCCAGGCACTTATTCATCTTGAGGATGGAGATGAAATAATAAACAAATTAAATACTTTGGTAAAAGAAAATGAGATACAAGAGGAATATGATTTTATACTTAATGAAATCCATAGCAATTCGCCATTTGTTCCAATTTCTCATATAAAGGAGTTAATAGTTTATAATTCAAAAAAAATAGATGCTTATGAGTTTGACGGTCAACCATCTAATATAAGGATAGATTTCTTAAAGGTAAAATAAAGACTAATTATTATAATTTATAAATATAGAAATCGCAATAAGTTTTTTACATTTCAATTTCTTAAATAGCCTAGAATCATCGGCTATTTAAGAAATCAAAATGTAGATTTATAATTGAGTTCTATATAGATAAGTCACATATCTATATAATGTGATTTCTAAATTAATTAGAGGAGGTCAAGAATGAGTGCTTATAAGAAAATATTAAACTATGCTGGGGAACATAAAAACAAAATTTATTTAGCAATGTCTCTTATTTTAGCTAGCGTTCTAGTAGGAATTGTGCCTTACATCATTGCCTATAATATAATTTTAAGCTTTATAGTTAGGGACTCAGTTACAGTAAATTATTTGCTGCTAATGTCTGCAGGCATTATACTAAGCTTATTGCTAAAATCATTCTTATATCTAAAGGGTTTAGGTGCATCCCACGAAGCAGCCTTTGATACCCTAATGGGAATGAGAATAAAATTTGCAGAGAAGATGACAAAATTACCTCTAGGAGATATAAATAATAAAGGTAAGGGAAGTTATAAGAAAAACTTTGTAGATGATATTGAGAGCATCGAGGCATTAATCGCCCATATGCTGCCCGAGGGTATTCCTTATATAGTAGTTCCAATAGTCGTTTATATAATACTATTTATACTAGATTGGAGACTTGCTCTTCTTGCAATGGGCTCAATTCCATTGGGAATGGCTGCAATGATTATGATGATGAAAATAGGACTAAAAAAGATGAAACCATACTATGAGGCTTCTAGCAAGATGAACTCTAATATAGTTGAATATATTTCAGGAATGGAAGTCATTAAAATTTTTAATAGAACTACAAATTCCTATGAAAAATACGTATCATCGGTTGAAAATTATAAGAAATACACTTTAAATTGGATTAAGGACTCTTGGACCTATATGGCAATATATGGGACTGTTATGCCTTGTACAATCTTACTTTTATTGCCTGTAGGTACAGTTTTATATATCAATGGAAGCTTAGAGCTGTCTAGCTTTGTTTTCTCATTGTTGTTATCTATGAGTATAGGTATACCACTTGTAAAACTTATTGAATTTTTCCCCATAATACCTAATCTTAAATATAAAATTGACCAATTAGAAAAGACATTTCAGGGTGAGGAGCTAAAGATAGAAGATAGGGGTATTAATCCTAATAATTATGATGTAGATTATAAAAATGTAACATTCGCCTATGAAAAAAAAGATGTCCTAAAGGATGTTTCCTTCTCGGCAAAGGAAAACTCTGTAACAGCAATAGTTGGAGAATCTGGAAGCGGAAAAAGCACCCTTGCCAAGCTCCTAGTACATTTTTGGGATGTAAAGGATGGGGAGATTACAATTGGGGGAGTAAATATCAATGAAATGTCCTATGAAAAACTAATGGACTTAATAAGCTATGTCTCTCAAGATAACTTTTTATTTAATACATCTATAATTGAGAATATTCGTATAGGAAGACCAGACGCCAATGATGAGGAAGTGGCTGCAGCTGCTAAGCTTGCTATGTGTCATGACTTTATTATGAAAACTACAAATGGATATAATACAAATGTTGGAGAAGCTGGAGATAAGCTTTCAGGCGGAGAAAAGCAAAGAATTACTATTGCAAGGGCAATCCTAAAAAATGCTCCGATAATTATACTGGACGAAGCGACTGCATTTACCGACCCTGAAAATGAAGACAAAATTCAGGAAGCTTTAAATCAATTAATATTTGGAAAAACCCTTATAGTAATAGCCCATAGACTATCAACCATTGTAAAGGCAGACAATATTGTTTTGATGAAAGAAGGAAATTTACTCATGCAAGGAACCCATGAGAAGCTATTGGCTCAATCAGATATCTATAAATCCTTATGGACTTCCCATATTAAATCCATGAACTGGGATATAAATGTTAAGGGGGTACAAAATGCTTAGTATAGTTAAAAGACTTCTAAAATTATCTGGTGATTCTAGTAACAGGTTAAAAACAGCCTTTGTTATTAGTATTTTTGAAGGAGTATTCAGTAAAGTACCTTTTCTACTGGTGCTTTATGTTCTCATAAAAATAGTTGACGGCAGTATTGCTATGCAGGATGCATACTTTGTTGGAGCACTAATATTCATAAGTATTGTGTTAACCGCAGTTTCACGAAGACTTGTGGACGGATTCCAAAGTGGCACAGGATATGAAATTTTTTCTAAGGAGCGTATGAAGATTGGTGATAGATTAAAAAGATTCCCAATGGGATACTTTTCAGAGGGGAATATAGGTAATGTTACTGCTGTTGTTACCTCTGACCTGGTATTTATTGAAGAACATTCTATGCATACACTTTCCAAGATAGTCTCAGGTTATATAAGTACAGTGCTTAGTGCCATATTGCTTACTGTTATAGATTATAGGATAGGAATTATATCAATCTTGACTGTAATACTGGGTAACCTTGCACTTAAAAAAGTTCAAAGGGTAGGAATTACCCATTCTTCTATTCGCCAAGAAAGCCAATCTAAGCTTGTTGGAGCGGTTTTAGAGTATGTAAATGGGATTTCTGTTATTAAATCATTTAATATGGTAGGCGAAGGTGCAAAAAAAATAAATAGTGAGTTTAAAAGATTTAGGGATGTATCTATAGATTTTGAGGAAAAGTTTATTCCTCCGATGCTAAGCTTTGAAAACTGCTTTTCCTTAGGAATAGGATTAATAGTTTTGACAGCAAGCTACTTAGCCTTTAATAAAAGCCTTGATATATCCTTTATGCTAATGATGACAATATTTGCATTTCAAATTTTTACTCCTTTTAAGGTAGTTGGTGGTGTAGCTACTTTAGTTAGAATTATGGAAACCTGTCTTAACAGATATGAAGAAATTAACAACGTAAGTATCATAGATGAAGATGGAAAGGATATCATTCTTACTAATTTCGACATCGAGTTTAAAAATGTTACCTTTGCCTATGAAGAAGAAAAAGTACTTAATAACGTTAGCTTTAAAGTACCAGAGCGTAGTATGACAGCCCTTGTAGGTAAATCCGGATGTGGAAAAACAACAATAGCTAACTTAGTAGCAAGGTTTTGGGATGTACAAAAGGGAGAAGTTAGGGTAGGTGGACATAATGTAAAGGAAATGACCTGTGACAGTCTTCTTAAAAATATAAGTATGGTTTTTCAAAATGTATATCTATTTCATGATACTATCCTAAATAATATCAAATTCGGAAACCCTGATGCTAGTTTAGAAGAAGTCATAGAGGTATGCAAAAAAGCAAGGTGTCACAAATTTATTATGAAGCTTGAAAAGGGCTATGATACCTTAGTTGGAGAAGGTGGTTCCACTTTGTCCGGTGGCGAAAAGCAGAGGATTTCAATAGCTAGGGCAATTCTAAAGGATGCACCAATTATACTCCTTGATGAAGCAACGGCAAGTGTAGACCCTGATAATGAGGAACATATTCAAATGGCAATAACAGAGCTGGTGAAAAATAAGACTCTAATAGTTATTGCCCACAGACTTTCTACAATAAAATCTGCCGATCAAATATTGGTTATTGATGAGGGCAAGATTATTCAAAAAGGTACACATGATGAGCTTTTAGAAAAGAAGGGTTTATATAATGATTTTTGGCAAAGACGCCTAAAGGCAAGGAGTTGGAAAATTGATAAAGCTATAAACTAAAATATAAACTATAAATATAAAAACCAATTTAATGATAATAATAATCATTTACAATTAACAAAGATTTTGTTATACTATTTAAAGATAAACGCTTTTAAACCTTAACTAATTCTTCAAAGAAAACAATAAATGTTTGTACATTGTTTTCTTTAGAAATATTAAATTATAAAAGCGTATATCTATAGATAACCAACACTAAAACTTAAAATAAATTTCAAAGAAAATAATGAACGCTTCTGCATTTTTTATTTAAAATTTATTAAACTTTAAAGTTGGTTACCTATATATAGATTTGTTTGGCATAAATTATCGCGGCGGAAATTTATGTTGTGGAGATGATTATAATGGCAAGAATGAAGGGACCAAGATTTAAAAAGTGTAGAAGATTAGGACTGAACACATGTGGGCATCCTAATGCAATGAAAAGAGCAGGTAATGGGCAATCAAGAGAAAATAGAAAATTATCCTCCTATGGAATTCAACTTCTAGAAAAACAAAGACTTAGAGCCTACTATGAAGTAATGGAAAAGCAATTTAGAAGATATGTAAAGGCTGCTATAAAAGACAGTGAGACAACAGGAGATTCTTTAATTAAGAGACTTGAATGCAGACTAGATAATTTAGTATATAGAATGGGGTTTTCAAGCTCAATTAGGCAATCAAGACAGATGGTTGTTCATGGACACATCTTGGTAAATGGTAAGAAAGTTGATAGACCCTCCTTTTCTGTTTCTGTAGGAGATGTTATTTCCTTAAGAGAAAAATCTCGTAAGAACGAAATGTTTAGGGATAATTTTCTTAATAATGTAAGCTTTTTATATCCTTACATAACAAAAAATGGAACTGATTTCTCTGGTAAGCTTGTAAGATTACCAGAGCGTAGTGAAATTCCAATTGAGATAGATGACCACTTAATAGTTGAATTCTACTCTAAAATCATGTAGATTAGTCGTTAGTAATTAAGTATTTTATCAGGATTTAAGAGGTATACCTTTAATTTATTTATATGTACACTGATTTATCTATATGTATAAGTTAAAATTTATTTAGAACTCTTTATCTATAGAGATTCCAGTCAAAAGTTTAATTTGGATTCTCTATAGATGTGTGACCGAGAAGTTTTACTTTTTTTGTTTTGCTGTGAACTGTCAGCCATTAGCTATTAATCAAATAGGTATTGTAGTTTTGTGTAGTTTTGGTTTAAGAAATATTTAGCAAAAATTAAGTTTTAGGGTCACACATCTATAATTGAATTAAAGGAGATTTTTAAATGCAAAGGGCATATGGTAAAGACAATTTTTACTTTTGGGAAAATATTATTAGAAATACTGATGGACTTTTGTTCGGAGGTATGGATAAAGAGGTAATTGATAAGGATTCTATTATCATCTATATAGGAATTTTAGATAGAAAAAAGGGTATTGTTCGATCTGGGTGGAGCTGTCAAAGTGATATAGGAACAGCTCTAGGATTCCTACAGCATGTATTTTTGCCAACATCCTTTTATACCTGGATAGATAGAGAAAGCAATGGATTCTTCATTCCTTTATCTCCCTTTAACATTGTAAAGACAGAGGTTTTAAATAATATTCTAAATTCAGATGATAAAGAGGCTAACGCTGATGCATTAAGAATGGAGAAGGCATACAATTACTTAGATAGTATTTGGAAAAATGAAAAAGAGATGAAAAAAGTGAAGCTTAAAAAGTTTTGTCATGAATTTAATAATTTATGGGATCAAGACCCTGAAAGAAAGCTGTTTATAAGGATATTTGAGAAGCCCGATGAAATATTTGACTTCATACTTGAAGGGTCTGAAGACGAGTTTGAAGAGGTAATAGAAGAAGAGATTGAAATGTCAATTAGTGATTTAAAATTCATGTGTGAAAATGCATATGACGAACCGCTAATAAATAAGAATTTGATTAAGATTTTAAACAACAAAATCCCAATTTGGTTTTAATATATGATTTCAAGATTATATTGTAAGATATAAAGCTTTCTAATACAAATTTCAAACTTTATCAAATCCTGGAGACTCTACTTTTGTTGATATTTAGCTGGTTTTGTACAATTCTGTTCATTTCCCCGGGAATTATTTCCTCATATCAATTCATTTCACATCTCGATGTAGCTTCAAAAATATTTAGATGAAATTTCATAAAAGTTAAAGGGATTTTATAGAGTTTGGATAAATAGTAATACTATGTGTACTCAGTGCACATAGTATATTTTATTGGGAAAATGATAATATATGATTATATTAATAGGAGGCATCAGCTGTAATAGAAAAAGATTAATCAAAATAAGAGGAGGTCTAAAATGTACAGCTTTAAAAACGACTATAGTGAAGGAGCACATCCTAATATATTGAAAGCCCTAGTAGAATCCAATATGAATCAAGAGGATGGCTATGGAAATGACATTCATTCTAAAAATGCAATCATAAAAATAAAAGAATTGATGGGAAACCAGAATGCAGATGTCCATCTTATATCTGGGGGAACTCAAACTAATCTAATAGCAATCGGAGCTTTTCTAAGACCCCATGAGGCTTGTATATCTGTGGATACAGGGCATATTGCTGTTAATGAGACAGGTGCCATCGAATATACAGGACATAAAATAATTACGGTTAAGTCGAAGGATGGTAAGTTAAATACTGATAAAATTCAAGAGGTACTGGATTTCCATACAAATGAACATCGCGTAAAGCCAAGACTTGTATACATTTCTAATCCAACAGAGCTTGGTACTATTTATACAAAGGAAGAGTTAAAGACACTAAGTAAATTTTGTAAGTCCAATGAGCTGATTCTGTATGCAGATGGTGCAAGGCTAGGCTGTGCCATTTCCCTTAAAGAAGCTGATATATCATTATGTGATATGTGTGAGTTTACCGATGCATTTTTTATTGGCGGAACAAAAAACGGAGCACTTCTTGGGGAAGCTTTGGTTATAAAGAGGGAAGACTTAAAGAGAGAATTTAGATACCATATAAAGCAAAAAGGTGGACTCCTTGCCAAGGGAAGATTACTAGGTATTCAGTTTGAAGAGCTTTTTAAGGATAATCTATATTTTGAACTAGCAAGACACGCCAACGAAATGGCAAAACTATTGACTATGGGACTTATAGAAGCTAATTGTAAACTTCTAATAGATTCTCCTACAAATCAGGTTTTCCCCATTTTAGAAAATGAGGTAATTAAAAGACTTGAGAAGAATTTTGGCTTTTATATATGGTCAAAGGTAGATGATAAACACTCAGCCATCAGATTAGTCACTTCGTGGGCTACTAGGAAAGAAGCTGTCACTGAATTTATAAAGGAATTAAGAAAGTAATCTGATTCCATAGTAAATCTTAATTTATACATATATACTGTATTATAGAGAATCCAAAGTAAATGTTAATTTATACATATACTATATTAATGTACATATCAAAATATCCGATGATTCTGGGGATTTTTGATGTGTATAAAT
>JANQEZ010000187.1 GCA_028278115.1 Clostridia bacterium | reverse complement strand
TCGAGGCGTGCTGAAAGTGAGAGGTCGCAGCGTATAAAGAAATACGTAAGAGTTCTCACTTGAGGCAACAACGAAGAAATTCGGGTTTCTCAAAAGCCTAAAAAATCAGAAAATAATAAGTTCTTATTATTTTCTGATTTTTTCACATTATAGATGAGGTTTACTTTTAATGTTTTGCTGTCAGCCGTTAGCTATTAGCCAAATTAAGCATTTTAGTTTTAGCCTGGGAAATATTTAAAAAAAGGTTAAACTTCTAAGTCACACATCTATACTACGGATTAATAAAAATTTCAACATTCTGTAAAATTCCATCAGCACCTACAAACAAAATAATGTCACTTTCTCTAAATGTAAGATGAGGACCTGGTGATATTATAAGCTGATCATCCCTTTTGATGCCTAAGATAGTTGCCTTTGTATTTTGCCAAAAACTTGTACTGGCAATAGTATTCCCAATAATAGGGCTGTCTTTAGGAATTTCTAATTCAAATGGATATATTAGACCTATATTTCTTAATTGAGTTGAATACTCTATAATTGAGTTGATATTTTCTTCAATATTTTCTTCAATCTCGTTTTTTTGTTGTATTAATTTATTAGTTTCATCCTGAAGTCTTGAAATGTTATCCTTTGTCTTGAAATTTTGAATAAACCTATAGGCATGTGTTTTACTAACTATGGAGATTCCACTTTTTTCAGTTACTTTTACTATGTTGGCGTCCTTAAGTAAAGTCATAGACCTACGAATAGTTTCAGGAGATACATTATATTTACTTGACAATGTAGAACGTCCACTGACCTTACTACCTACCTTTAAATCATCATTATATATTCTATAAGCTATATCGAGGGCTATCTTTATATACTTAGGGGTTGTATATTTCTTTTTCATATAACACATCTCCTTCACAGTTATATTTGAATTTTATCAAAATATAAATATAAAAAGCAAGGTGGAAAATGAAAAAAAGTTTACAGCTAACAACTTACATGGTATACTAGTATGGCAGAACAAACAACTTTGAAATATAATCAAGTTGCTAAAAATACATATTTATTCAGTTGTATATAATCTTTTTCCTATGTATTATGAAATAAAAACCAATCTTGATATGCTCTTAGATTCTAAATCTAATCTATCTAAAACCTAAATTTTACACATTTGTGGATTGCAGTTAAATGACTTTCTAATTTAATTGAATTTTAATGAAGAATGCATAAATATCCACTATTCTATTGGAAATAATTTTAAAATTTGAAATTATTTGTTAATGAATCTGCAATTTAAGTTTAAGTATATATAAAAGAGTATATTGTTTTTAGAAATTATGATTGTTCATAAAAAAATAATTGGAGGGTGATATTTTGAAAAACTTTAAAAACAGTCATTTAATATTAATAGCTTTAATTCTTTTAACTATGGTATCTCTAGTGGCTTGTGGTCAACCAAGCTCAAATGATGAACAAGTAAAAGAGGCTACAAAAAAAGAGACAATAGTTCTTGCTGATCCTGGATGGGATAGTGTAAGATTTCACAATTCAGTTGCTTCAGTAATTATTAAAGAGGGCTTTGGATATGACACAGAGGTTATACCAGGAACAACGGCTGCAACATTTCTAGGATTTAGGCAGGGAGAAATAGATGTATACATGGAAGTATGGACAGATAATCTTATTGAACAGTATACAGAGGCCATAGAAAAGGAAGAAATAGTAGATGTAGCTACTAACTTTGATGATAATTCCCAGGGCTTATATGTACCGACATATGTTATTGAAGGCGACAAAGAAAGAGGAATTGAGCCTATGGCTCCTGAACTCAAAACAGTAGAAGATTTAAAGAAATATCCTGAGATATTCAAAGACCCTGAGGATAAATCTAAAGGGAGAATATATGGTGCTCCATCATCATGGTCAGTGAGTGAAATTCTTATTACTAAAATTAAGAATTATGGACTGAATGAAGATTATAATGTTTTTGACCCTGGATCAGATACATCTTTAGCAACCTCTCTTGCTAGTGCTGTAGAAAAGGGAGAGCCTTGGGTTGGGTATTATTGGGACCCTACATGGGTTACTGGTAAGTTTGATTTAACTCTACTACAAGATGTTCCCTTTGAAAAAGAGAAATGGGAAAATGGATATATGTGCGAATTTAAACCTGTGAATGTTACAGTAAGTGTTAATAAGGATTTATTAAATACTGCACCAGATATTGTTGAGTTTTTAAAGAACTACACAACTAGTTCTAAGTTGACTGCTGAGGCTCTAGCTTATATGCAGGAAAATGAAGTTGATGCTGATACTACTGCTAAGTGGTTCCTAAAGGAGCATGAGGATATATGGACTAAGTGGGTATCAGAAGAGGCAGCTCAAAAGGTACAGGCATCAATAGAATAATTAATTGAGCAGACTGTCAAGGCACAGATAAAATAACAATTTTATTTGTGCTTTTAAACTTAAAATGAAATGAGGGAAAAGGGATGTTTAAATTTCCAGATTTATTTCGATTTGAAATAGGAGTTTATGTAGAGAAATTTGTTGAGTGGTTAACGGAGAATTATTCTGTTTTTTTTGATAGTATCAAAGACATAGTACTCTGGTTTTTGTTAGGGGTTCAGGATGCATTACTTTGGATTCCTTGGTTTGCCATTGTAATTCTTGTAGTTGTATTGGGCTGGAAAGCTAGAAGCTTGAAGTCAGGTTTAACCTATGGATTTATGATTTTTTTAATTGGGAGCTTCGGATTATGGGATGATATGATGTTGACTCTAGCAATTGTCCTTGCTTCGGTAATTATATCTTTGATATTTGGTATACCACTGGGTATTTTAATAGCTTATAAAAGAAAAGCAGAATCTATTGTTAAACCAATATTGGATGCTATGCAAACAATGCCAAGCTTTGTATACTTAATACCAGCAATAATGTTATTTGGTCTTGGTACTGTACCAGCAGTATTTGCAACAACTATTTATGCATTACCGCCGGTTATTAGACTTACAAGTTTAGCGATAAAAAGAGTATCTAAAGAAATGGTAGAGGCAGCTCATTCCTTTGGTTCATCTCCGTGGCAAACACTTATAAAGGTGGAACTGCCACAAGCATTTCCGACTATTATGGCAGGAATTAATCAAACAACTATGATGGCAATGGCAATGGTTGTTGTTACATCAATGATTGGAGCCAAGGGCCTTGGAAGGAATGTTCTTGTTGCCATTAATAGAATAGACATAGCAATGGGATTTGAAGCCGGTATAAGTATTGTATTTCTAGCCATTATTATTGATAGGCTAACCCAAGGTATAGCTGATAGATTTAAATATCCAGAATAAGAAGGATAGAAGGTGAAAAATATATGAGTGTAAAAATAAAAGTTGAAAATTTGACAAAAATATTTGGAAAAAATTCAAAAAAGATATTGAAAAATTTAGAAGTTGGAATGACAAAAAAAGATATTCTAAAGAAAACAGGTCATGCTGTAGGAGTTAATAATGTAAGTTTTCAAGTAAATGATGGAGAAATTTTTGTTATTATGGGTCTTTCAGGTAGCGGAAAATCCACTTTGATACGTTGTTTAAATTTGCTTAATAAGCCTACAGCAGGAGATATATTTATAGATAACGAAAATATAGTTGGATACAATAAAAAAGAACTTCAAAAATTTAGGCAAGATAAAATTGCTATGGTATTTCAGCATTTTGGACTATTTAATCATAGAACGGTCATAGGAAATGTAGAGTATGGATTAGAGATTAAAGGAATTCCCAAGATAGAGAGATATAAGATTGCTAAGGACTCTTTAGAGGTTGTTGGTCTTAAAGGCTGGGAAGATAAGATGATATTTGAGCTAAGTGGAGGGATGCAGCAAAGGGTAGGACTTGCAAGAGCCTTGGCTAACTCCCCAGAGATATTACTTATGGATGAGCCTTTCAGTGCTTTAGACCCACTGATTCGCAGAGATATGCATCTTGAACTTTTAGATATTCAATCAAAAATAAAGAAGACAATTATTTTTATAACCCACGATGTTAACGAAGCCTTTAAGCTTGGTGATAGGGTTGCGGTTATGAAGGATGGTCAAATAGTTCAAATTGGTACACCGGAAGATATTCTTAGTAATCCATCAAACGAATACATCGAAGATTTTGTAAAGGATATAGATAGAACAAAGGTTTTAAGAGCAAAGCATGTAATGAAAAAAGTAGGTGTAGTAGCATCTATTAATAGTTCTCCAAAGGTTGCAATAAAAGAAATGGAGGATGTTGGCATCTCTAGTCTGTTTGTAGTTGGAAAATCAAGGGAAGTCTTAGGGGTTGTGACTATTGACGATTGCATTGAAGCAGCTAAAAGTAATAAATGCCTTAAAGACATACTTAGGGATGATTTTATTACTACTAATAAGGAAACCTATGTGCAGGATTTAATACCAATGGCAGTAGATAGCAAATTTCCTATAGTTGTAATTAATGAAGATGAAAAATTAGCTGGAATTATACTTCGAGTGTCTGTTTTAGCATCGTTAATTTAAATATATAGGTGTGTGACTTATATAGGAGAACCAACTTTAAAATGAAAGAAATTATATTGCTGAGAGGGGGATTATGATATTTTATTTTCGCTTATGCAATGAACCTGTTTTTTATATATTTTAAAGGTGAAAACAGATTCATTGAAATCACTAAAATAAAATATCATAATCCTTTT